>JBIOEK010000204.1:0-7051 GCA_044445925.1 Hyphomicrobiales bacterium | reverse complement strand
CGCCGTAGACGGTGCGCATCTGGCCCGGCCAGGAATCGGCGATCACCAGGATGCCCGAGGCCGCGCCCTGGCGCAGCTTGCCTTCCTCGTCGAGGATCTGGGGCTGCACGCCGAAGAAGGGCAGCGTCGCCGAGCCCGGCTTCAGCTTGGTCGCGCCCGGCAGCGGCGTGATCATGATGCCGCCCGTTTCGGTCTGCCACCAGGTATCGACGATGGGGCAGCGATCATCGCCGACCACGCGGTGATACCACTCCCAGGCCTCGGGATTGATCGGCTCGCCGACCGAGCCGAGGAGGCGCAGCGACCGGCGCGAGGTCTTCCTCACCGGCTCCTCGCCGGCGCCCATCAGGGCGCGGATGGCGGTCGGCGCCGTGTAGAAGATGTTGACCTTGTGCTTGTCGATCACCTCCCACATGCGCGACATCGACGGATAGGTCGGCACGCCCTCGAACATCAGGGTCGTCGCCCCGTTGGCGAGCGGCCCGTAGACGATATAGGAATGCCCGGTCACCCAGCCGACATCGGCCGTGCACCAGAAGATGTCGCCGTCATGGTAATCGAAGACGTATTGATGCGTCATCGATACATAGACGAGATAGCCGCCCGTCGTGTGCAGCACGCCCTTGGGAGTGCCGGTCGAGCCCGAGGTATAGAGGATGAACAGCGCGTCCTCGGCCTTCATGGGCTCGCAGGGGCAGTCGGCGGCGACCTTCTTGGCTTCCTCGTCGTAATAGACGTCGCGGCCGCCCTGCATCGGCACGGCCGAACCGGTATGCCTGACGACGATCACGGACTTCACGCCACCCGATTTGTCGCAAGCCACGTCCGCATTGACCTTGAGCGGTACCTTGCGGCCGCCGCGCAGCCCTTCATCGGCGGTGATCAGCAGGGTTGACCTGGCGTCGGTGATGCGGCTTGCGAGCGAATCCGGCGAGAACCCGCCGAAGACCACCGAATGGATGGCCCCGATGCGCGCGCAGGCGAGCATCGCATAGGCTGCCTCGGGGATCATCGGCAGGTAGATGGTGACGCGATCGCCGCGCTTGACCCCATGCGCCTTCAAGACATTGGCGAAGCGGCAGACATGGCCGTGCAGCTGCCGATAGGTGATCTTGGCGTCCACCTTCGGATCGTCGCCCTCGAAGATGATGGCGACCTGATCGCCGCGCTTGGCGAGATGCCGGTCGATGCAGTTATGGGCCACATTGGTCACGCCGTCCTCGAACCATTTGATCGACACCTCGCCTGGCCCGAAGGAGGTGTTCTTGACCTTGGTGAAGGGCTTCATCCAATCGATGCGCTTGCCGTGCTGGCCCCAGAAACCGTTCGGATCCTCGACGGAGGCCGCATACATCTCGGCGTAGCGCTTGGCATCCACATGGGCGCGCCTGGCGGTCTCCGCCGGCACATCATAGACCTTCTCTGGCATTTTTTCCTCCCGACGCAACCGCAACGCGGACGACCAACCGCCATTATCGGACGGCTCCCGCAAGACGCAAGGCGTGAATCGCTCGACTTTGGTCGCCATGCGGGGGCGATGCCTTGATCCGTCGCAAATATGTTCAAGATTTGGAGGCCGCAATGAAGGTCTTGACCGATGAACGCCGTTCATAACGAAAGGTGAGGACGGCCGGCATGCATCTCCCGCCTCCCGAAGGGCGTAGACAGCAAGGCCCCAAGGCTCTGCGTGCCAGCGCGGAGACGCTGTTTCCTCGCTTGGCGCCTCAAGCCTCACACGCCGAACGCGCCGATGATGAGCCCTTCGACGATGAGCGCGCCGAGCCAATGGCCGCAATCGATCGCGGTCAGCGCGAATTTGCGGCCCGCGAAGGCATTGTTCACCGAGATCGTGGTCACGATAAAGCCGAGCCACAGGAACAGCGCCGAAATCGCGCCGTTCCTGGCGGTCACCTGGCCCGGGCCCAGATGGCCGACCACGCCGGCAAGCCCCCAGGCCATGACGAGGAGGGCCGCGAAGGAGATGATCATGGGCAGGAGCGGCATCTTGCCGCCCGGACGCAGTTCCGCCTCGGTCTTGCCCAGCGCCGCCATCCAGCTCTTCCCCAGAAGGCCGTAATAGACGCCGCCGAACACGAAGGCGCCGATCGCGGCGGCGAGAATTGCGGGGTAGTAGATGCCGGCGAACACCATGGCTTTCTCCTGATCTCGTGCCGCGGCGCCCCGGACGGGGCTTGCGAACGGGGGGCGCAATTTACCATAGCCGGGAATGGGAGCGGGGCCGAGCCCTCATGATCAAAAACCCTGAGGCGCTGCCATGACGGGAGAGCCGGGGCCGTCGAGCGTCGCAAGGGGCGCTCCAGCACCCTCCTCAAGCCCTGCTCTCCTCAATCTCTGGACGATGCGCTATGGCGAAGGACCATTGCCAGGGAACCGGCTGCCCGACATGACCGACACCTTCTTCGGCGACCTGCTCGCCAGCATCGCGGAGCGCGGCCGCTCGATCCTCAAATTGCGGCGCGGCTCGCAGCGAAACGGCGCCGAGAGCGATCTTGGCACGCTTTGCGAGGCGCTGCTTTCGGGCCGCGGCGAGGCCTCTGGCGTCGCTTTGGCGAGCGCCGTGCTCGGCGGCTACGAGGCGCTCGGAACCGAGGCGCGGCTTGTCTTCCTGCGCCGCCTCGTCGACGAGTTCGGCTGCGATCATGAGCGTCTGGCGCTCGCCATCGAGGCCTATCGGGCCGATCCCGGCGACAAGGCGGTGCTCGATCTGCATTCAGCCGCCGAGCCGCGTCGCCAGGAGCTCATAAGGCGCCTCAACCTCGCGCCCGGCGGCACGGCTGCGCTGGTGCGCATGCGCGAAGAGCTGCTCGAGGCCTTGAAGCAGGATAGCGAGCTCGCCGGCATCGATTCCGATTTCGCGCACCTGTTCTCCTCCTGGTTCAATCCGGGCTTCCTGGTGCTGCGCCCGATCGACTGGTCGACGCCCGCCAATATCCTCGAGAAGATCATCCGCTACGAGGCCGTGCACGCCATCGACACCTTCGAGGATCTGCGCGACCGCCTCGAGCCTCCCGACCGGCGCTGCTTCGCCTTCTTCCATCCCCAGCTCGTCGACGAGCCGCTGATCTTCGTGGAAGTGGCGCTGACGGCCTCGATTCCCGGCGCCATCGGCGAGCTTCTCGCCGAGGATCGCCAGCAGATCGCCTCCGGGGAAGCGACCACCGCGGTGTTCTATTCGATCTCGAATTGCCAGGAGGGGCTGCGCGGCATCTCCTTCGGCAATTTCCTTATCAAGCAGGTGGTCGAGAAACTGAAGCGCGACCTGCCGCGGCTTTCGACCTTCGTCACCTTGTCACCGGCGCCGGGCTTCGCGCGCTGGCTCGCCGGCGAGGGCAAGGTCGAGGACGGCTCGATCCTTCCCCCGGAAGGTCTTGCCGCCTTGTCGGCGCTCGAAGCGCCCGATTGGCCCAAGGCCGATTTCCAGGCCGAGAGGCTGCGGGAGGCGTTGCTTGCCGCCGCCGCCCATTATTTTCTCGAGGCGAAGTCGCCCTCGGGACGGCCGCTCGACCCGGTCGCCCGCTTCCATCTCGGCAATGGCGCGAGGCTCGAACGGCTCAATTGGCCGGGCGACCTGTCGGAGCGCGGCCTGCGCGAGGCGCACGGCCTGATGGTCAATTACCTCTACAAGCTCGACGAGATCGAGGCCAATCACGAGGCCTTCGCCACACGCAACGAGGTGGTGTCCTCGAAAGAGGTGCGGCGGCTGTTGCGCAAGCCCGCGACCGGGCGGCCGGCCAAGCGCTTGCGCGGCCCCCGCCCCGAGCCGGGCGAAATCGAGAGCGAAGCAGGGACAAGCTGATGACGAACCATTTCTTCAGCTTCGTGCGCGTAGCCGCAATGATCGGCGAGCACGCCTTGGCGCGGCTTTTCCTGGAGACGCCGCAGGGTCGCAAGCTGAGCTATGGCGACGTCATCGCCGGCAGCGCGCGTTTCGCCAATGCCCTCGAGGCATTAGGGGTCCGGCCCGGCGACCGCGTCGCCGCGCAAGTGGAGAAGTCGCCCGAGGCGCTCCTACTCTATCTCGGCTGCGTGCGGGCAGGCGCCGTCTTCCTGCCGCTGAACGCCGCCTATACGACCGCCGAGCTCGACTATTTCGTGGGCGATGCCGAGCCCTCGCTCCTCGTCTGCGACCCAGGGAAGCGCGAGGCCCTGGGCCTCCTCGCCAAGGCAGCAAGGCCGCCCGCCCTCGAGACGCTCGACGCGCAAGGCCAAGGCAGCCTCGCCGAGAGGGCGCGGCACGCCTCGCCCGAATTCGAGGATAGGGCGCGCGGGCCTTCCGATCTCGCCGCCATCCTCTACACCTCCGGCACCACGGGGCGCTCGAAGGGCGCGATGCTTACCCACGCCAACCTCGCCTCGAACGCGGCGACGCTCACGCGCTATTGGCGCTTCACCGAAAGGGACGTGCTGCTCCACGCCCTGCCGATCTATCACACCCACGGGCTCTTCGTCGCGACCAACACCATCCTGTTCTGCGGCGCCTCGATGATCTTCATGGCGAAGCTCGATGCCGACGAGCTCTTGCGGCAGATGCCGCGCTCGACCGCGATGATGGGCGTGCCGACCTTCTATACGCGGCTTCTCCAGCATAAGGGGCTCAACCGCGAAGCGACGAAGCATATGCGGCTCTTCGTCTCGGGCTCGGCTCCGCTGCTCGCCGAGACGCATCGCGAATGGAAGGAGCGCACCGGCCATGCCATCCTCGAACGCTACGGCATGACCGAAACCAGTATGAACACATCGAACCCCTATGAGGGCGAGCGGATGGCCGGCACGGTCGGCTTCCCCTTGCCCGGCGTCACCTTGCGCATCGCCGATCCCGAGAGCGGCGGGCCGCTGCCGAAGGGCGACATCGGGGGGATCGAGGTGAAGGGGCCGAATGTGTTTTGCGGCTATTGGCGCATGCCCGAGAAGACCGCGGCCGAGTTCCACAAGGACGGCTTCTTCATCACCGGCGATCTCGGCAAGATCGACGAGAGGGGCTATGTGCATATCGTGGGGCGCGGCAAGGATCTCGTCATCACCGGCGGCTTCAATGTCTACCCCAAGGAGATCGAGACCGAGATCGACGCGATCCCGGGCGTCGCCGAGAGCGCCGTGATCGGCGTGCCGCATGCCGATTTCGGGGAGGGGGTGACGGCGATCGTGGTGGCGAGGCAGGGCGTCGCGCTCGACGAGAGCTCCGTGCTCGCGGCGCTCGAGGGCCGGCTCGCCAAGTTCAAGCTGCCGAAGCGCGTGCTGTTCGCGCAGGATCTGCCGCGCAACGCCATGGGCAAGGTGCAGAAGAACCTCTTGCGCGAGGCCCATAAGGGGCTCTACGCCGGCGCGCGCTAGGGGTGTTTCGTCTCCGCTTTGCTTGGGCGGAGCTTGGGCTTTAGCCGGCATGCCGTAGCGCGGGCTTCCGGCCCATAATCCATCCTGCAGAGCGGGCGGGCCGACCGCGATACCGCGCGACAGCCTCACCCCGAATGCGCGGTCTTGCCGCCGTCGACGACCATCTGGGCGCCATTCATATAGGCGAATTCATCCGAGGCGAGCGCCAAGGCGAAGGCCGCGATCTCCTCGGGTCTGGCCATCCGGCGCGCGACAGGCACATGGGATTTGGCCCAGACGGAAGCCGCGGCCTCCCATACGGGGTCCGGGACATCCAGCATGCCGCCGGCGCGACGCACGAGCTCCGTATCGGTCGTGCCGGGGATCAGCGCATTGATCCTGATATTATGCGCCGCATAATCCTGCGCGGCCGCCTGCACGAGGCCGACGAGCCCGCGTTTCGCCGCGCTATAGGCGCTGCGTCTCTCGGTCGTCGCGATGGCGTTCGAGGAGGATGTCACCACCACGACGCCTCCGCCGCGCGCCATCAAATGCGGGATCTCGTATTTCAGCGCCAGGAATACGCCGCGCAGATCCGTGTTGACGACATCGTCCCATTCGGCGAGCGAATATTCGTGCAAAGGCTTCTCGATGGTGATGCCAGCATTGTTGAAGCAGACGTCGAGGCCGCCGAACAGATCGCCGACCTGATCGACGAATTTGCGGACATCGTCCTCGATGCGGATATCGGCGCGGATATAGCGGGCAGTGCCGCCTTTGGCGGCGATCTCGCTCTCGACCGCGCGGCCGCGCGCCTCGCGCCGCCCGCAAAACCCGACCTTTGCGCCTTCGGCCGCGAACATTCTGGCGGCCGCGGCGCCGATGCCCGAGGTCGCGCCGGTGATCAGGACGACTTTGTCGCGGAAGCGCTGGCGATCCCTGATCTCGATCACCGGAGCCTTGGGCGCGGCGGCGAGCGCGGCGCCGCCGACGAGACCTAGCGCCGCTCCCCCGACGCCGGCCAAGGCCGCCGTCATGAGCCCGCGACGGCCGGGGCGCTTCGGATGCGATTCCTGTTCTTCCGACATGGGTCACCTCTCGTAACTGTTCTTAGAGCAGATACGCTCGTTGGACCTGGCTCGCAAGGGCGTATACCGATGCCGGCGAGATTTTGGCCAAGGGGCCGCGGAAGAGGCCGCGGATTCGTGATGCGGGCACGGCGAGCGCAGACGATGGAGGAGAAGCGGGCGGCCCGAGGGCCGCGCTCGAGGCGCAAGCCCAAAGGGTCGGGCCTGGAGCGGCGCGCCGAGATTCTCGCCGCCGCCAAGGAGCTGTTCACGACCGAGGGCTTCGCACGGGTGACGACGCGGGCGCTGGCCGAGCGGGTCGGCCTCTCGCAGACGGGGCTCTATGTGTATTTCCGCACCAAGGAGGAAATCCTCCGCGCCATCCATGACGAGACGCATGAGGCGCTGCGGGTCGCATTCGACCGCGCCGTCATGGAGGCCGTGAGCGCGGAAGAATGCCTGCGCGGGCTGATGCGTGCCTATATGGATTTCGGGCTCTCCCATCCCGCCGAATATCAGCTCACCTTCACGGTCGGCCCGGATGCGCTGGCGCCGATCGCCAAGGACTTCTCGCGCCCTTTCGAGGCGCAAGAGGCGGGCGCGCGCAATTTCCTGCGGTTCCGCGACCACCTGGCGGCGCTCGAGCCCGAGGG
>JBIOEK010000203.1:0-7065 GCA_044445925.1 Hyphomicrobiales bacterium | reverse complement strand
TCTCGGGATCGGGATTGGCCATGGCGAAGATGATCGGGTCCTTCGCCATCGATTTCATCATGTCGGCCGTGAAGGCGCCCTTGGCCGAGAGGCCGAAGACGATGTCGGCGCCGACCAGCGCGTCGGCGAGGCTGCGCGCCTCGGTCTCGGCCGCATGGGCCGATTTCCACTGGTTCATCCCTTCCGTGCGGCCCTTGTAGATGACCCCCTTGGTGTCGCAGAGCACGACATTCTCCGGCCTGAACCCAATCGCCTTGATCAGCTCGGCGCAAGCGACGCCCGCCGAGCCCGCCCCGTTGATCACGAGCCGCGCATTGGCGATGTCGCGCCCCGTAAGATGCAGCGCATTGATGAGGCCGGCCGCCGCGATGATCGCCGTGCCGTGCTGATCGTCATGGAAGACGGGAATATCCATCAGCTCGCGCAGGCGCGTCTCGATGATGAAGCATTCAGGCGCGCGGATATCCTCGAGATTGATGCCCCCGAAGGTCGGCCCGAGATAGCGTACCGCATTGATGAAGGCATCGGCATCCTCGGTGTCGACCTCGAGATCGATCGAATCGATGTCGGCGAAGCGCTTGAACAGCACCGCCTTGCCTTCCATCACGGGCTTTGCGGCGAGCGCGCCGAGATTGCCGAGCCCCAGGATCGCGGTGCCGTTCGAGATGACGGCGACGAGATTGCCCTTGGCCGTATAGTCGAAGGCGCGGGCGGGATCCGCGGCGATCGCCAAGACCGGCACGGCGACGCCGGGCGAATAGGCGAGCGACAGGTCGCGCTGCGTCGCCATCGGCTTCGTCGGCACGACCTCGATCTTGCCAGGACGTCCCTGCGAATGAAACAGCAGGGCTTCCTGGTCGGTATAGCTCGGCCGGCTGCGGCGCTGGACCTTCTTGTCGGAGGGGGGACTCGCATCGTTCATGGCCGCTTCCTCGGTAGGCGCTACTTCCTTGGAGGCGGAGGTTAGGCCAGAGCGGCCGGCGTTCCAACCAAAACCTCGCAAAAACCTCGCCTTAACTCAGTTTCAACACGAAGGCGCGACAGTCGCGGGGCGACTTGCCGGGGATAGGCTGGTTGCGTGTTGCGTGATAGCGAGCATGGCCATGACGAGTCCCTATCGCGGACCTTCGATCCGCGCCGACTTCGGAGATGTCCTCAAGACCGTCGGTCGCGGCGCCGCGCCGCTCTTCGGCGATGATGCCGTTGCGCCCGAGGAGGAAGTGGCGAATCCGGCCGTGCATGCGAGCTTCGACTTCCTGCAGGCGCTCGACACCGTGTCGGACCGGCGATCGATGCAGGCCGGCCTCGCCTCCGGCGGACCCGCCCATGGCTATGTCGAAGCGGACATCGAATCTGGCTTCGACGCCGACTTGAACGCCCATATCGACGCCGAGGCGGAGCCGAGTCCGCAGGAGGCGCCGGCGGGGGCAGAGCCACCCTCTGCGCCGCAGCCGGCGGCTCGAAAGGAAGCCGAGCCGGCGGGCGAGGATGCCCAGGCCTTCAACGAGGCTTCGTTCAACACGGCTTGCGACCCGGTCTCGCTCTCGACCGAGCTCGGCTTGCGGGCCGGATTGACGCGAGCCCAACTGCAGCGCCTGCGCCGGGTCTTCGCGCTCGACAATCACCCCGACCGCCTCGCCCCCTCGCGCCGCGAAGCGGCGTCGCGCCGCATGACGATCGCCAATTCGCTCATCGACGAAGCGCTGCTGCGGGCCAAAGCCGCGCGATGATCCTGGTCGGACAATATGATTCGCCCTTCGTTCGCCGGGTCGCAATTCCGGCCGACTACGCCGTGCCCCGCGGCGACTGACGAGCCCGGCGCCGCGAACGATCATGCATGATGTCGTCGCCCCGCTCTTCGCCATCACGGCACTCCTGGCGCTGGTCAGCATGCTCCTGCCCGTGGCGACGCGCCTGCATGTGCCTTTCGCGGTGCTGCTCGCCGTCGTTGGCTGTGCGCTCGGGACCGTCATCGGCCTCACCGCCACGCATGCGAGCGGCCAGACGCGCGAGATGCTCGAAGCCCTCTCGAGCCTCAACCTCAGCGGAGAGGCCTTCCTCTACATATTCCTGCCGACCCTGCTGTTCGAGACGGCGCTCAATGTCGATGTCCGCCGACTGCTCGACGAGATAGCCCCGATCCTTCTGCTCGCCGTGGTGGCGGTGCTCTTGTCCACGGCGGTCACCGGCCTGGCGCTCTGGCCGGCCGCGGGCGTCGGGCCGATCGCCTGCCTGATGCTCGGCGCGATTCTCGCGACCACGGATCCAGTCGCCGTCGTCGCGGTATTCCGCGATATCGGCGCGCCGCATCGGCTCTCCATCCTGGTCGAGGGGGAGAGCCTGTTCAACGACGCGGCCGCGATCGCGGTGTTCACGGTTCTGATGGGCGTGATCACCGGCGCCAGCGCCTCGACCCTGATCGGGGCCGTCCTGGCGTTCCTGCACGCCGTCATCGGCGGATTGCTGCTGGGCCTCCTGGCGGGCGGCATCGTCTGCATCATCCTGCCCCTGTTGCGCTCCCACCCCCTCGCGGAGGTGACGCTGACCATCGCCTTCGCATATCTCGCCTTCATCATCGGGGACCATTATCTCGAGGTCTCGGGTGTCGTCGCCGCGGTGACGGCGGGCCTCGTGCTCAGCCACCAGGCGAGGCGCCGCCTGTCGCTGTCGAGCTGGCGGCGCCTGTCGGGAACCTGGGAGCAGCTCGGCTTCTGGGCGAGCTCGCTGATCTTCCTGATCGCGGCCATGATCGCGCCGCGCATGCTCGCCGACATGCGCGCCAACGACGTCGTCTTGCTGGTGATCTTGATCCTCGCCGCCTTCGCCGCACGCGCCATCACCATCTTCGGATTGCTGCCGCTGCTGACGGCGGCGGGCCTCGCGGAGCGGGTCGAGACGAGCTACAAGATCGTCATCCTGTGGGGCGGCATGCGCGGCGCCGTATCGCTTGCGCTGGCGCTCGCCGTTACCGAAAACGGGGCCGTGCCGCCGGAGATCAGGCGCTTCGTCGCCATCCTGACGACGGGCTTCGTGTTGTTCACCCTCATCGTCAATGCGCCCTCGCTGCGCCCGTTGATGAGCTTCCTTCGCCTCGACAGGCCCTCCCCGGACGAGGCTGCGCTACGCCAGCGCGTCATCGCCATCGCCCGTGCCGAGGCGGCCCAGGGCCTCGCCGAAATCAGCGCAAGTCACGGGCTCGACGAGGAGGACGCCAGCTTGGCGGAAGCGGGCGACCCGCTTCCAGCCACTGCGGCCGCCGACGCGCTTCCCGCCGTCCTCGATCCCGAGGCTCAGCTCTATTCGAGCCTGAGCATTCTCGGCGAGCGCGAGCAGCAGCTCTTCCGCTATCGGTTCGAGCACCACTCCGTCTCGCGGCGTGTGCTCGCCGAATTGCTGACGCGGACCAGCCGCTTGCAGGACAGCATCAAGGCCAAAGGCCTGCGGGGCTATGTGAAGGCGGCTGCGAAAGGGCTCGAGCTGCCGGCCGAGCTGCGCCTGGCGCTCGCCTTGTATCGCCGGCTCGGGCTCGAAACGCCGCTGTCGCGCCAACTCGCCAAGCGCCTCGAATTGCTGCTGACCCTGCGCTCGGTCGTCGAGGACCTGCAGCAATTCACGGAGCAAAAGCTCAAGCCCCTATTCGGGGAGCAGACCACGCGACCGATCGCCGAAGCCCTGGCGCAGCGCCTGGAAGATACGCGCCGGGCGGTGGCGGGCATCGAGCTGCAATATCCCAACTATGCAAGGGCGCTGCGGCGCAACCTCCTGGCGCTCGTGGCGCTGCGCATCGAAGAGGACAGCTTGCGCAGGCTGAACGAGGAATCGATCCTGCCGGACCAGGCCTTCGCGGATGTCATGAGAGATCTCGGGCATCGCCGCAAGGCGCAGGAGCGCCGGCCGACGCCCGATCTCGGCTTCGACCGCCGCGACCTCGTCACCCGGGTCGATCTGTTCCGGGGCGCCGCTCCAGCGACCCTCGAGGAGATCACGCGCCTGATGCGGCCGCGCCTCGCCGCGCCTGGCGAGGCGATCGTCCGCAAGGGAGATTACGGAGACGGCATGTATTTCATCTCCTCGGGCGCCGCGGAGGTCGCCTTGCCGTCAGGGCCTTCGAGGCTAGGCTCCGGTCAATTCTTCGGTGAGATGTCCCTCCTCTATGACAGCCCGCGCAGCGCCGACGTGGTCGCGCTCGGCTTCTGCCAGCTGCTTTTCCTGCCGCGCAGCGACTTCCAGCATCTCATGGAGCAAGACCGGACGATCCGCGAGCAAATCCACGAGATCGCCGAGGGGCGCAGGGCAAACGCGTAAGGACCCTTCTTGACCCTCAGCCGACCTGGCCGCCGCGACGCCTGTCGATAGCGGCACATTGCCATTGGCGAGCGAAAAGCCTATATCCCGGCCATTCCCTCGGTTCTGATTGCGAAGGATGCTCCGGCTGCGGCCGAGCCGGGGCCGAAGGAATTTGCGCCATCTCGAGTTGCGCCATCGAATGAAGGGGAGGTTAGCTCCGTGGCTGTCTTATTGATGCCGAAGGCGACCGCCGTATGGCTGGTCGACAACACCTCGCTCAGCTTCGAGCAGATCGCCGAGTTCTGCCATCTGCATCCTTTGGAGGTCAAGAGCATCGCCGATGGCGAGGTCGCGGCCGGCATCAAAGGGCTCGACCCGGTGCTCACCGGGCAACTGACGCGCGAGGAGATCGTGAAGGCCGAGAAGGATCCCGGCCACAGCCTCAAGATGGCGCAGGGCAAGGTGCATCTGCCCGAGGTGAAGCGCAAGACCAAGGGCCCGCGCTACACGCCGCTATCGCGCCGGCAGGACCGGCCGAACGCCATCCTCTGGCTGCTGCGCAACCATGGCGAGCTGAAGGACGCCCAGATCTCGCGCCTCGTCGGCACAACGAAATCGACGATCGAAGCCGTGCGCGAGCGCACCCATTGGAACTCGCCGAGCCTGCAGCCGCTCGATCCGGTGACGCTAGGCCTGTGCTCGCAGATCGATCTCGACATGGAGGTGGCACGCGCCGCCAAGGACAAGCCCGTGGTCGTCCAGGAAGCCGGCGCGACTCTACTTCCGGCCGAAGTCACCGCGGCGCGAGCCAAGCCCGCCGAGCCCGTCGAGAAGCTGCCGACCTTCGCGCCCTCCGCTCCGAAGCCGGCCGAGGAGAAGATCGACGCCGACAGCGTCTTTGCCAAGCTCAAGGAGCTCAAGCCGAAGGAATGAGCTCGAGGGCCGAGCGCCTTTCCGAGCGCGGCACCGCAACGCCGCGCCGCCGCCCGCGTCCCGATCCGTTACGGTTCATTCGGGCGCATATGCGGATCGCCCCGGTTCCCTCGGTCCCCGAAATCCGCCTCCACACCGCCGATAAGACGACCGGCCTCTGGCGGCTCGGCGCGCCGGACGAGCACGGATCCGAACCGCCGGCCCCCTATTGGGCTTTCCCCTGGGCGGGCGGCATGGCGCTCGCCCGTTATATCCTCGACCGGCCGGAGACGGTGACGGATCGCCGCGTGCTCGACCTCGGCACCGGTTCGGGACTTGTCGCCATCGCGGCGGCGAAGGCTGGCGCGCGCCAGGTGACCGCTTGCGACGTCGATCGCTACGCCATCGCAGCGGCCGGCCTCAACGCCGCGGCGAATAGTGTTGCCGTCACGGTGGTCGATGACGACCCCACCGCCGGGGCACCGCCTCAGGTCGAGCTCGTGCTCGCCGGCGATCTCTTCTACGAGCGCGATCTCGCGCAACGGGTGACCGCCTTCCTCGGCCGTTGCCTCGCCCTCGGCATCGATGTGCTCATCGGCGATCCGGGGCGGGCCTATCTACCTCGCCCACGACTTCGGCTCGTCGCCGAATATGCGGTGCCCGATATCGGGGTCGCGAATGCCGCGGCGGGACAGAGCGCCGTCTTCGCGTTCGAATAAGCGCTATCGAGCTGGCTCACGCCTCTTCGATGCGGTCGACCCGATTCGGGTAGAAGGCGAGATGCTCCTTGATGGCGGCGACGCCGGGCAAGGGGTTCTCGTAGGACCACACCGCGTTCTCGGACACCTCACCGTCGACCATGATCGAGAAATAGCTGGCATCTCCCTTATAGGGGCAATGCGTGCTGTGCTCGGTGCGTCTCAACAGGCGCATATCGGCATCGGCGCGCGGAAAATATTTGACCGCCGGGTACGACGCCTCCTTGAGATCGAGCGCCGCACCCGAATCGACGATGACCGCGCCTTTCCAGCTGACCTTGGTGCGGCCCTTGGCCGGGGCGATGGTGATCGGATGGTCCTTAGTTCCACCGACGGATTGAGCTGACATTTTAATCCTCCTCGGGCCAGATATAGGCATCCCGTCGCTCGGCGGCGAGGCGTCTCCGTCACGAGGCTCGAGCCAGGCGTGGGCCAGGCTTCGGTCAGGCTTCATCCGTTGGCTTGGCCGGCCCGACATTGACACCCGACGCGCCCCGCCTCTATCTCTAGCCACAGCGATGGTCCCCTCGAAAGGGGGGTGAAAAGGGAATGCGGTGCGGGGCGGCGTCTCGGACGCCGAGCCAAGGCCGCAGCTGCCCCCGCAACTGTAAGCGGTGAGCCTCTTGCGACGACGCCACTGGAAGCCGGTCGAAGCCGGCGCCCGGGAAGGCAGCACGAGGCGACGATCCGCGAGCCAGGAGACCTGCCATTGCCTAAGGCAAGCCGCCGGGCGGGGCGCCCCGGAGGCGGTTCGGTGCCGATATTCGGCTCACCCGGACGCTGGGCGGCTCCACGCGCCCGGCACGATGCACCCCAGGAATCGAGCGCCGGGAGCATCGGGCGAATGCGGGATAAAGAGATGTCCATCCATGTCTGCGTGACTTGCCGCGAGGCGGGCCTGCCCGCCGAAACGGCTGGGGAGCGGCCCGGCGCACGCCTGTTCCGCGCCTTGAGACAGGCTGCGCTGAAGCGCGCCGAACCGGTTTCCATCCTCCCCGTCGAATGCCTCAGCGTCTGTAGACGCCCCTGCACGATCGGCTTTTCGGCTCCCGGCAAATGGACCTATGTCTATGGCGATTTCGCGCCCGACGAGCGCTCGGCCGACACC
>JBIOEK010000202.1:0-7102 GCA_044445925.1 Hyphomicrobiales bacterium | reverse complement strand
GCTCGCGCTCGGCTGCGGCCAGGCCCACCATAAGGCCGGTGGAACGAGCAGAAGCAGGGAGACGTAGAGCGGCAGCCGCCAATAGGCCGTCATGGCGAACATGGCGGCCGCGAGGCCCATCGGGACGATGCTGGTAAGGCATGATCGTCCCGCCTTCCAGGCCGTGGAGGCCGACATGGCGATGGCGACCGGGACGATGCCGGCCAGCATCGATTTGACCTCCGGCAAATGGCTCGTGCGGAAATAGGCGATACCGAGCGCCAGGATCAGCGCCACCGGGATCGCCGTCAGCCCGAGGACGGCCGCCAGCGCGCCGACCGACCCGCGAAAGCGCGTCCCCACGAAAACCGCCATGTTGATCTGGTTGGCGCCCGGAAGCACGCGACACAGGGTCTGCGCGCTGAGGAACTCGACATCGGACAGCCAGCCCCTCTCCTCGACGAGAACACGGCGTGCCCAGGCCGAAAGGCCACCGCCGAAGCTCGCCAGCGCTATCTGGTTGAAGGCCAGGATGAGCTGCCAGAGCGAGGGACGCTGCTCACTCTCACTCATGCGCCAGCTCCGGGTCGTGCGGGAAATCATGCTCCTCATGGGCGAAGGCGACGAGCGGGTCGGGCACTTCGTAGCGATCCGAGAGCGTCCAGTCGAAATCGAACACGGTGCGCAGCACCTTCACGGCGTGGTGGTCGACCAATACGGCGCCGAGCTCGCGCCTCAGGTCGAAGGCGCTGCGGTCGATGTTCATCGAGCCGATGAGCGCCCGCTCCCTGTCGGCGATCATCAGCTTGGCATGCATGCGCAGGTGCTTTTGCTTGTTCACCTTGATGCCGGCCTTTTGCATCACCCGCAGCGATGCGAAGGTGTCGAGGATGTCGTAGGTCGAAATGCCGTGCCTGCCGCCGCACAGGAAGCGCACGCGCACGCCGCGCTGGGCAGCGTGGACGAGCCGATCCAAGATGACGGTGTCGACGAATTTGGGATGCTGGACGTCGAGCCTCTCGGTCGCCGTGTCGATGAACATCGACATCAGCTGGCGCGAATTCTCGTTGCTCCATAGGAGGCCGCAATCGGGGTTGGGAGTCCATTTCTCGTTGGCCCAATCCGCTTCGAAGGCTGCGACGATCTCTCCCACCTGCTCGGCGTCGTCGATGACGATGCCGTAGTCGCGCGTATGCGTGAAATACTTCTCGCAAAGGTTGAAGGTCGAGACCAGTGCCCGCGAATGATCGATCACCACCGATTTCTCATGGGTCACAGCGAAGCGAGAGGACGACCACTTCGCCGCGACGCCCGCCTCGTTCAGCACCCTCATGGTCTCGTCATTGGCGCGGCTGCCGGATGATCGTTGCGGATTCAGCATGACCCGCACCTCGACGCCTGCCTTGGCTCGCTCGACGACATCGGTGATCAGCCTGGGCTCGGTGAAGCTGAACTGCTTGATCAGGAGCGACTTCCGGGCGGAGGCGATGAGAGCCGAGACTGGAGCGGTGCCAGCGTCGGGCTCAATGATGACATTCGGATGCCCACCAATGCTCATGATATCCCCTCCAGCCGCATCGCCCCCGACCGCACAGCCTGTCGGCAGCCGCGATGCCGACAACCGATTTCGGTCGCTCCTGGAGGCGCCGAATCCCCTCACTTTTTTCCGGCAACATCTTCGTCCCCGGAAGATGCGGTCTTCGGATTGCTTATGGCAAGCTACTCTTCATCAAACTGTCACAAGGCCTACCATTGAGAAAGGTCGAGCTTGTCTCAGGCCGAGTTCAGCCAGCCGAAATGCACCGGGTAGGCTTCGCCGGCGAGGAGGTTCATCGTCTCGAGCAAGGGCAGGCCGACCACGTTCGAGGGCGAGCCGACGATCTTCAAGATGAAGGCGCCGGCCCTGCCCTGGATGGCGTAGCCGCCGGCCTTGCCGCGCCATTCTCCGGTCGCGAGATAACCCTCGAAATCCTCGCGCGACAGCCGCTTGAATCGCACCCTCGTCTCGACGAGGCGCTCGCGCCGGGCATTCTTCCCCGTGATCAGGCAGAGCCCGGTGAACACCCGATGCGCCCTTCCCGACAACAGGCGCAGGCAGGCGGCGGCCTCGTCCACGAGCTCGGGTTTCGGCAAGATGCGCCGGCCCACGGCGACGACCGTATCGGCCGCCAGGATGAGCGCATCGGTGTTCTCGCTCTTCATCCGCGCGATCTTCGCGGCGAGCTCCGCCTTCTCGCGCGCCAACCGCGTCGCCAGGCCGCGCGGCGCCTCGCCCTTCTGGGGCGTCTCGTCGATATCGGGAGGGATCATCTCGTCGGGCACGACGCCGATCTGATCGAGGAGCTGCCAGCGTCGCGGCGAGGCGGAGGCCAGGATCAGTCGGGGCCTCGAGGCTGGGGTCACGCTGGAGCCGTTCCCGCCTGGGTGGAATCGACGGATTCACCCAAGCATTTCCTGAGTCGAAACATCCTGCGACGAACCGGATCCCGCTTCGCCGGAAAGTGCTTTAGCGCCGTGCCTGCCAAAGTGGAATCACTTGAAGCGGTAGGTGATGCGGCCTTTGGACAGATCATAAGGCGTCATCTCGACCAGCACCTTGTCGCCCATCAGCACACGGATACGGTTCTTGCGCATCTTGCCCGCCGTGTGGGCGACGATCTCATGGTCGTTCTCGTCGAGCTTCACGCGGAACATGGCGTTCGGCAAGAGCTCGGTCACCATTCCGGGAAACTCCAGAAGTTCTTCCTTCGACATCAATGTCCTTTCGTCGGCGACGCAGCCATGTGGCCTCCGCCCAAGCTATCGCTCAATCGCCTAGCCAACTTACCCCATCGGCGCAAGGTTCGCGACCTTTCGAAACATGCAGGCCCAGGCTTTGGCGCTCAAGCTGTCTCCTGAGGCGAACCCGCCGTCCGCGCCTCTTCCCAGGTGCGCTCGAGGGCGCGGTAGCGCCGCACGCTCCATGGGATGAGCGCCAGATAAGCGAGCGTCACGGCGGCCAGCGTCTCGAAAGTGAAATTCACGACGAGCGTGACGAACAGCACGATCGCCAGGAACACGAAGAGCACCTTCTCGCGCGTCACCCTGGTGCCCAGCGTCTTGCCCGCAAAGATCGGCAGCACGCTCACCATCAGGAAGGCGATCCCCAGCACATAGACGACGGAGACCGGGACGAAGCCCGGCAGATCGCCGAGCCCGAGCTTGACGAGATAAAGCGGCAGCATGCCCGTAATGGCGCCGGCCGGGGCGGGGACGCCCGTGAAGAAGTTCTTCTTCCAGTCGGGGCGGGAGAGATCGTCGAGCGTCACGTTGAAGCGCGCCAGCCTCAGCGCCATGGCGGTAGCGAAGACGAGAGCCGCCAGCCAGCCGAGCGAGGGTGCCTGGTGCAGGACGGCCCGATAGAGGATGAGCGCCGGAGCCACGCCGAAATTGACGAAATCGGCGAGCGAATCGAGCTCCGCCCCGAAGCGGGAGGTGCCGCGCAGCAAGCGGGCCACGCGTCCGTCGAGCCCGTCTAGCACGGCCGCGGCCACGACCGCGATCACCGCGAGATCGAGCCTGCCCTCATCCGAGAAGCGGATCGCGGTGAGGCCGAGCGCCAGCCCGAACAGCGTCAACAGGTTCGGAATCAGCACCCGCAGCGGCACGGCCCTGAGGCCGCGCCGCTTGCGCGCCTCGATCGAAGCTTCGACATGGATCGGCGGATCGCTCATCGTGACGCGTCTTGCTCTCCTCGTTGGGCCTCAGTGTAGCGCGGACCGGCATCGCGGCGCCATGGGGCTGCGGCTTTGGGCACGATATTGGACACGACAAAGGCCACGAATCGGGGTCACGCCGTGCGGAAACTGCGCGCCATCGCGCCTCGGGCAGCCCTGTCGGCGAGCACGGTCTCGCCCGCCACGGCGCGCTGGCCCTCGCCGGCGAGGATGCGGAAGCCGTCCGGCAGATAGACGTCGACGCGCGAGCCGAAGCGGATGATGCCGATGCGCTCGCCGACCTGCGGGGATTCGCCTTCGGTGACCGCGGTCACGATGCGCCGCGCGATGAGGCCGGCGATCTGCACCACCGCGATCTTGCCGTGCGGCGTCTCGAGGAGCAGGGCGTTGCGCTCATTGTCCTCGCTCGCCTTGTCGAGATCGGCGTTGAGGAACAGGCCCGGCCGGTAGGCGATCTTGGCGATGCGCCCGGCGATGGGGGCCCGGTTCACATGGCAATCGAAGACGCTCATGAAGATCGAGATGCGCGTCAGCGGCGCCGGGCCGAGGCCGAGCTCGGGCGGCGGCACGGCGGACGAGACCGCGCTCACCCTGCCATCCGCCGGCGATATGATCAGGCCTTCGGCAAGCGGCGTCACCCGTGGCGGATCGCGGAAGAAATATACGATCCAGCAGGTGAAGAGGCCACACAGCCAAAAGAGCGGACGCCAGATCCAGCCGAGGAGGAACATCGCCGCGATGCCGGCGAGGATGAAGACATAGCCCTCCCGATGCACGGGCACGAGAATCTTGCGAATCGAAGCGAGCATATCCATAAACCTTGGCTCCATTCCGCTCCGGACTCGACGTGCATGATGGCTTCACTCGGGCTGCGCGGCGTCCGGCAGCTTCCCGCTCGCCACAATCGCCTCGAGCTCCTTGGCGCGCTTCCTGAGAGCGTCGCCGATGCAGCTATTGACCTCGGCGAAGACCACGGGGTCGCCATGGATGAGGTCGATGCAGTCATTGCGCTCGCCGAGCCATTTGACCTGATCGGCCTTGAGCTTCACGCCATCTGCCGGCGCCAAGGCCTTCAAGGCCTTGGCGAATAACGTCGCGATCTGCCGGTCGAGATTGGCGTATTCGGGAACCGCGCAGATCTGCTTCTCGATATCTGTCTTGGCCTTGCGGCAATCGAAGCTCGGCTTCGGCTTAGCGGCCTCGGCCGAAACGGATCCGAACCCGGCCAGGAAGACGATCGATAGCAGCGCATGCAGCAAACGGGTCATGAGAGCTGTCCTGGCCAACGACTGACCCTCGCCTGACAGGCCGGGGATGCCGCGTCAAGGCAGGGCCGTCAAGGCGGCGGCTGGCGATCATCCGGCCTCTCTGCCATAAGGGCCGCATGACCGCCAAGATATTGCGTTTTGCCCCCTCTCCGACCGGCTATCTCCATATCGGCAATGCCCGCCCGGCGCTGTTCAACTGGTTGGCCGCGCTCAAATCGGGCGGGCGCTTCATCCTGCGGATCGACGACACGGATCGCGAGCGCTCCAAGCCCGAATATGAGCGCGCCATCATCGAGGACCTTGCCTGGCTCGGCATCGAGCCGCACGACACGGTGCGGCAGTCGGACCGGCTGGACCGCTACGAAGCGGCCGCCGCCGCCCTGAAGACGAGGGCCCTGATCTATCCTTGCTACGAGACGGCCGACGAGCTCGACCGCCGCCGCAAGCGCCAATTGCAGCGCGGGGCCCCGCCCATCTACGACCGGGCGGCGCTGGCGCTCACGGGAGATGAGCGCGCCAGGCTCGAGGCCGAGGGCCGAAGCCCGCATTGGCGCTTCAAGCTCTCAGGCGCGATGGTCGCCTGGGAGGACGGGGTGCGGGGGCACTGCCATATCGACACGGCCTCGCTTTCCGACCCGGTGCTGATCCGCGAGGACCAGCAGCCGCTCTACACCTTCACCAGCGTCGTCGACGATGTCGAGCTCGGCATCACCGAGGTGATCCGCGGCGAGGACCATGTCACCAACACGGCGGTGCAGATCGAGATCTTCTCCGGGCTCGGCGCCGCCTCGCCCGGATTCGCCCATCACAACCTCCTCACCACGGCTAGCGGGGAGGGACTGTCGAAGCGGCTCGGCCATCTCTCCTTGCGGGGCTTGCGCGAAAGCGGCATCGAGCCGATGGCCGCCGCAGCGCTCGCGGTGCTGACCGGAACTTCCGAGGCGCTGCGGCCGGTCGCCAGCATGGCCGAGCTCGCCGAGCTCTTCTCGCTCGACAAGGTGTCGCGCGCCTCGGCGAAATTCGACGAGCAGGAATTGCAGGCGCTCAACGGCAAGCTGTTGCACGCGACGCCCTTTGAGCGCGTGGCCGAGAGGCTCGCCGCCGCTCATGTGGGCGGGGGCGGAGCCTTCTGGCTCGCGGTGCGCGGCAATTGCGGCGTTTTGGCCGATGCCGCCGCTTGGTGGCGCGTCGTTGCCGAGCCGACGCAGCCGCTGATCGAGGAGAACGACCGGGATTTTCTCGGCGAGGCCCGCCTCGCCTTGCCGGCCGAGCCCTGGGACGAATCTACATGGCGCCTCTGGACGGCGGCGCTCAAGGACAGGACCGGCCGCAAGGGCCGCGCCCTGTTCATGCCGCTGCGCCAGGCGCTGACCGGGCTCGCTCACGGCCCGGACATGTCGCATCTCCTGCCCTTCATCGGACGCGAGCTCGCCCTTACGCGCCTCGCCGGGGATGCGGCATGAGAGCCTCCAGGCCGAATGAGCCTCGGCGCGTCCCGCTTTAGGCCGAAGGATGTCCGAGATCCCCGCCAGCAATATCGTCGAATGGTCGGTCTCCGAGCTCTCGGGCGCGCTGCGGCGCACCATCGAAGGCGCCTTCGGCCATGTGCGTGTGCGCGGCGAGATCTCGGGCTATCGCGGCCCGCATTCCTCCGGCCATTGCTATTTCTCGCTGAAGGACCCGAACGCCCGGCTCGAGGCGGTGATCTGGAAGAGCGCCTTCGGCAAGCTCAAATTCCGGCCCGAGGAGGGGTTGGAGGTGATTGCGACCGGACGCATCACCACCTTCCCGGGCTCCTCCAAATACCAGATCGTCATCGAGAGCCTCGAGCCCGCGGGCGTCGGCGCGCTGATGGCGCTCCTCGAGGAGCGGCGCAAGACGCTCGCAGCCGAAGGCTTGTTCGACGAGGCGCGCAAGAAGGAGCTTCCCTATCTGCCGCGCGTCATCGGCGTCATCACCTCGCCTACTGGAGCCGTGATCCGCGATATCCTGCATCGCCTCAAGGATCGCTTCCCCCGCCATGTGCTGCTCTGGCCGGTGCGGGTGCAGGGCGAAAGCTGTGCGCCCGAGGTGGCGGCCGCGATCGCTGGCTTCAACGCGCTTAAGCCCGACGGGCCGATCCCGCGGCCCGACCTGATC
>JBIOEK010000201.1:0-7135 GCA_044445925.1 Hyphomicrobiales bacterium | reverse complement strand
CCCTGCTGCAGCGCCAGATCGTCGACACCTTCGTGAGGTCAGGGCTGCGCTGAGCGGGCGGCGCGGCGCGAGCGACGGCGCACCGGGCCAAGCTTCGCGAGGGACGCCCGCAGCACGCCATCGGAAGCGATTTCAACTACGACCTCCATTCGCATTCGAGAGCGCGTTGCAAAATTCTTGAGAAATGCACACGCTATCCAAGTCTGCAGTTTTTAAGTTCCACCGCCGCAGCTTCGGCCACCGCGAAGCGCGATTCGGGCGTCTCGCCATCCTCAAGGAACCACGCAGCGGAGAGGCCGGCATAAGCCAGCACCCATTGCAGCAACCGCCCGCGTTCCAATCCCGATGCTTCGGCCACCACGGTCGCTTGACGAGCCAAGCGACCGGGCGCACTTGCCGCTGCGGGGTCGGGGTTGCAGAAGAGGTTGGCATAATCGAAACCTCGTTCGCCAACGACTCCTTTGGGATCAATCGCAAGCCATCCCCGCCGTCCGAAATCAAGAACGTTGCCGTGATGAATATCCCCGTGAAGAACAACCACCTCCCGTGGTGCCCTGAACAATTCACGCGCCGAAGCGGCGGCCTGAATCAATATGCCGCCGTGCCCAGTCGCTGCATGCTCAAGCTCTTGAAACCAGTGCGAGAGCGGGGAAAGGACAGGTGGTTGGCAGTCCCTTGGGGCATGAAGGCGAGCGACGACTGCACAAATGATCCGGCTTGCCTCGTCATCTCCTCCGCCTCGCGCCAACTCGGCAAGTGATCTACGGCCTTCGGCCCGTTCCAATAAGACAGCGTCACCATCACCCGCCAGCACGCGGGCAGCTCCGTCACCATTCCACCACGACATCAGGACGCCGCCGGACTTTTCCTCGTCGATCAAGGCGATTTTCAACATCGCCGCGACGCCGTTCTGTCTTACCGGTAACAGCCTGCTGCTGTGAGAGGTGATCGCTTCGCCATCAGGCGTCAGACCCCATCGGGCTAGATATTCGCTGAACATGAAGTTTGAGCTAGCACGTACCCGGATGGCGCAAGAGGAGAACAGTTTGAAGGACGTTGGGCCTTTTTGTCGATATGTCATGAAAAGCTACGGCTCAGTCGCCCTAGCCGCGTTCCTTGCCCTATTTGTCTGCGCCTCCGCCTCATCGGATAGTTCGACACCGCTCGTATTCGATGCCAATAGCGTCGGCGCGCCGTTGAGCAACGCTTCGGCGGAGCTCTTTGTGCCGCCGGGAGCGGGTCCGTTCCCAGCAATCGTCGTGCTCCACGGCTGCGACGGAATTGGCCGGCACTATCGTATGTGGGCAAGGCAATTGCGGGCCTGGGGCTATATCGCTCTATTGGTCGACAGCTTTCGTCCGCGCGGGCTCACCACGATCTGCAATCATGGCATGACGGTGCCGCCAACGCTTCGGGCGCAGGATGCTTTCAATGCAGCTGCCTATCTACGAAGCCTGTCGAATGTTACTCCCGATCGAATCGGGATCATCGGCTTTTCCCATGGCGGTTGGGCGATCCTCAAGGCCGTGCTCGCGGAAAACACGTCCCGGAGCCATGCCGAACCGTTCGCTGTGGCGGTCGCCTTCTACCCGGGCTGCGACCCACCACATTCAGGATTGGTGACGGATACGCTCATACTGGTTGGCGAGGCCGACGATTGGACTCCCGCTAAGCGTTGCGCGCAGTGGCGTGATCTCATCGATGCGGGCCAGCATACTGTCGTTCTGAAGACCTATCCCGACGCCCGCCACGGATTCGACGCACCGACGCCGCCGCATCTCTATGCCGGGCATTTGGTTGGGCGCTCGCCCGATGCCGCCGAAGATGCAGTCAGTGAAACGCGCGCTTTCTTCGCTGCACATCTGATGCGTTGAGTTCTCGAAGCGGAAATGCCGCAGTACATACCGACCTTGATCCTGCACGGCGACGCCGACCAGATCGTGCCGATCGGCGCTTCGGCCATGCTCTCGTCCAGGTTCGTCAAGAATGCGAGCCTGAAGGTCTATCCGGGCGCGCCGCACGGCACGTGAATGCGAGCCTTTCGCCGCGCTCGACGTGCGGACCCGCCAGAAGATGCAGGAATTCCTCGTCGATGTCTGGCGCGAAAGCGGCGCCTCGGTGCTGTTGGTCACCCATCACATCGACGAGGCCGTGGCGCTCGCCGATCGCGTCGTCGTCTTCACCTCGAGGCCCGGCCGCGTCAAGACGATCGTGCCGGTGGACCTGAAGTGCCCGCGCAATCTATTCTCGCCCGAATGCGAAGCGCTCAGAATGCGCCTCACCGACCTTCTGCGCGACGAGGTCGACCGCGCCTTCGCCGAGCAGGAAGCGCTCGCCGAAGCCGTCTGAGCGTCGCGCGCCCGTATAAACCAAAGGAAGGAACGCGCCTTGGCCACGTCCTTGATCCGCAGTCGCTCCATGATCACCCGCGCGGTCGACCGCCACCATTGGGACGAAGTGGCGGACGGCGCGCTCCTGCAGGAGGACGGCGTCATCGCTGCGACCGGCACCTACGAGGCGTTGAAGGCGCGCTATCCGAACGTCAAGGTCCACGGCACGGGCAAGGAGATCCTCCTGCCCGGCTTCGTCAACGGCCACCACCATGTCGGCCTGACGCCCGTGCAGCTCGGCTCGCCCGACATGCCGCTCGAATTGTGGTTCATCACGCGGCTCGTGACGCGCAACCTCAATGTCTATCTCGACACGCTCTATTCCGCCTTCGAGATGATCGCCTCCGGCATCACCACGGTCCAGCACATCCATGGCTGGCTGCCGGGCAAGATCGCGGAGGTCGAGGGCAAGGCGAACGAGGTGATACGCGCCTATGAGGACATCGGCATGCGGGTCTCCTACTGCTATGCGGTGCGCGACCAGAACCGGCTCGTCTACCAGGCGGATGACGAGTTCGTCGCGAGCCTGCCGAAATCGCTGCAGGAGCCGATGAAGCGCTGGTTCGAGCGCTTCAAGACGAGCATCGACGAGGCGATGGGCATGTTCCAGAGCATGCACACGGCCCATCACAACAAGAGCTGCGTCAAGATCCAGCTCGCTCCGGCCAATCTGCACTGGTGCTCGGACCGCGCCCTGACGATGCTCTCGGACGCCTCGAAGACATATGACGTGCCGATGCACATGCACCTCGTCGAGACCGCCTATCAGAAGGAATATGCCTGGAGGCGGGGAAAATGCACGGCTCTCGAATATATCGACCGCTACGACATGGTCTCGCCGCGCCTGACGCTCGGCCATGGCGTCTGGCTCAACGAGACGGATATCGAGCGTCTGGCCGACGCCGAGGGCTGCGTCTGCCACAACTGCTCCTCGAACTTCCGCCTGCGCTCGGGCGTGGCGGCGCTCAACCGTTTCGAGGCGATCGGCGTCAACACCGCGATCGGCCTCGACGAGGCCGGCATCAACGACGACCGCGACATGCTCCAGGAGATGCGCCTCGTGCTGCGCGCTCATCGGGTGCCCGGCATGGCGGAGGACGAGGTGCCGACGATGTCCCAGGTCTTCCGCATGGCGACCAGCGGCGGCGCCAAGACCACGGCCTTCGCAGCGCAGATCGGCACGCTCGAAGTCGGCAAGAAAGCCGATCTGTCGCTCATCGACTACGGCCAGATCTCCTACCCCTATCTCGACGAGGAGACGCCCCTCCTCGACGCCGTGATCCAGCGTGCCAAGAGCGAGGGCGTGCGTCTCGTCATGTGCGACGGCGAGGTCATCTACCAGAATGGCCGCTTCACCCGCGTCGACCGGGACGCCGCGCTGAAGGCGCTGCATGACGATCTCGCCAAGGCGCTCGCCGACGACGAAGTCGAGCGCCGCAAGCTGTCGAAAGCGCTCCTGCCGCATGTCCGGGCCTTCTACGCCAAGTATATCGACCCGGCGAAGCACGAGCCCTTCTATCGCCAGACCTCGCGCCTGTGACGGGGCCTTCCGCCCCGCCCGGCCGAATGCTGCTCGTTCGGGGCGGGCGCGTCTATGATCACGAAGGCGACATCGACGAGCCTGCGCTGCGCGATATCGCGATCCGGGGCTCGCGCATCGTCTCCGTGAGCAGGCCGGGCGAGGATGCCTCGATGAAGGACGCGATCGCTGCCCGAGCCGCGGATGGCGGCGACGCGCAAGTGATCGAGGCCGCAGGCAAGCTCGTCATCCCGGGCTTCGTCAACGCCCACTACCATTCCCACGACGTTCTGGCCAAAGGGCTGCTCGAGGACATGCCCTTCGATGTCTGGGCGCTGCATTCGCAGCCCGCCTATTTCGGCAAGCGCAGCAAGGCCGAGATCCGCGTCCGCACGCTGCTCGGCGCGCTCGAATGCCTGCGCAACGGCATCACCACGCTGCAGGACATGAACTCCCTCGTGCCGCAGGACGAGGAGACCCTCGACACCATCCTCTCGGCCTATGCCGAGATCGGCATCAGGGTGGTCTTCTCGATCGCGGTGCGCGATATCGGAGAGCTCGATATCGCCCCCTTCCTGCCCGCGCATATGCCGGAAAGCGCCATGGCGATCGTGCGCGGAACCCCAAAGAAGGCAAGCGAGGAGATCGAGTTCGTCGAGCGCCAGATCAAGCGCCTGCGCCCGCTTCCGCCGCGCCTGAGCTGGGGCTTGAGCCCGTCGGGGCCGCAGCGCTCATCGCGCGCCTTGCTCGAAGGCATCTGCGATCTCGCCAAGCGCCACCGGCTGCCGATCTTCACCCATGTCTACGAGACCAAGGCCCAGACCGCCAAGGCCCGCGCGCTCTACGGCGAGCAAGGCGGCTCGATGATCCGCCACCTCGCCGGCATCGGCCTTCTTGGCAAGCACACCACGATCGCCCATGGCGTATGGTTGCGGCCCGACGAGATCGCGCTCATGGCCGAGCATGGGAGCGGCATCGCCCATAATCCGATCAGCAATCTCAAGCTGAAGAGCGGCGTCGCGCCCATGGCGGATGCGATGCGGGCCGGCGTCAACGTGGCGCTCGGCTGCGACAATTGCAGTTGCGGCGACTGCCAGAGCATGTTCCAGGCGATGAAGATGTTCTGCCTGCTCGCCGCGGTGACGGACCCGAACCCGCCCGGCCTGCATGCGGGCGACGCCATGAGGAGCGCCACGATCGGGGGCGCACGCGCCATGGACCTCGATGGCGAGGTCGGCGCCATCCGCGTCGGGATGAAGGGCGACCTCGTCGTCATCGATCTCGACGACGTCGCCTATCAGCCGCTCAACAGCGTGGCGCGCCAGCTCGTCTTCGCCGAGTCCGGACGCGGCGTCGAGACGGTGATCGTCGATGGCGAGGTCGTGATGCGCGAGCGTCGCATGCTGACGGTCGACGAGGCCGGGCTGCGCGCCGAGCTCGTTTCGCTGATGCCTGGCTTCCGGCGCGATTTCGCGCGCATCGCCAAGGCGAACGAAGCGGTGATCCCCTATCTGCTCGCCGCCAATGCGCGGCTCAAGGACCATGATGTCGGGCTCAATCGATTCGTCGGCTCGTGATCGAGGCTACAGAGGAGGCTCGAGCTTATTCGACGAGGACGCCTATCCACACCTGTGACACGATGCTGTAGGAGGAGCCTGACCCGACCGCCCTTGGCGGATGGCCCACTCCTCAGGGAATTGCCGATGACGACCGCGTTGCCGCTTAACTCCGCAGCCTTTGCCCTTTTCGGCGAGGTGCTCGAAGCGCCGACCGAGGGCCGCGTCTATTTCGAGAAGGCGCTCCGCACGGCGCGTCCCGGAGCCCGGCCCAGCCTCTCCATCGTGCGAAGCGCGGCGGCGCCTACCGGCTCCATCCTCGCCCGACAGATGGAGCGCCATGAATTCTCGTCGCAGAGCTTCATTCCGATGGGGCCTGCGCGCTTCCTGGTGCTCGTCGCGCCGCATGCGCCGCAGGGCGGCCCCGACATGACGAAGGCAAGCGCCTTCGTCGCCGGCCCCGGCCAGGGCGTGACCTATGGGGCGGATGTCTGGCATCACGGCCTGACGGTGCTCGGCCAAGCAGCGAGCTTTGGCGTCTTCATGTGGAATGACGGGACGGAGCGCGATGTCGAGTTTCTGACCTTGCCTGAGCCCTTCCCCGTCAATGTGCCCTAGAGGAGACTGCGTGAGCGCTCCGTTGCAACGCGATATCGTCGGCTTTGGGGCGCACCGGCCGGACCCCAAATGGCCGGGGGGGGCACGCCTCGCCATCAATTTCGTGATGAATTACGAGGAAGGCTCCGAGCCCTCGGTGCAGGACGGGGAAGGCTTCACCGAAACCAGCCACACCGAGATCGGCGCCAGCAATACAGGGGTGCAAGGACGCGATCTCGCGGGCGAGGGCATGTTCGCCTATGGCAGCCGTGTGGGGTTCTGGCGCCTGATGCGGCTTTTCCAGGAACGCTCGCTGCCGCTCACCGTCTTCGGCTGCGCGCTGGCGCTCGAGCGCAACGCGGAGACCGCTTCCGCCGCCTTCGACATGCTCTATCGGGAGGGCAAGACGCAGCCCAAGATGATGTCGGTCGGCCTGCATATGCGCGTCATCGGCCATCCGGCGCGCGCCGCCGGGCTCGAGCGCTTTCTCGACTATGTCATGAGATTCGAGGGCGTCTGGATCGCCCGGCGCGCCGACATCGCAGGGCATTGGGCGAAAGCGCATCCGCCCGGTTAAGCCTCGAGCCTCACGTGGATACGCTTGTGTCCGATCCAGCCTCCAAGCGCTCGGCATCGCTTGGGGGAACCAGAAGCAAGGGAAATCTTATTCTCACGGTCGTTCCGGCTCCTTCCGGTCTCGACGCCGCAATCGTGCCGCCGAGCTGACGCGCGAAGATCGCCACGTAGTCGGAACCGCGTCTTTGGGGAATCTTCGCGATCTTCTCATCCTTCATGCCCACACCATTATCGGCGACGGTCAGCTCGATTTGGTCGCCGGCCTGCTCCACGCTCAGCACGATGCGTCCTATCCCGTCGGGAAAAGCATGCTTTATGGCGTTCGTCGCCAACTCATTGACCAGAAGACCGAAGGCTACGGCGCGATCGGAATCGATTTCCAAAGGCTCGGCCTTGACCTCTATTTCGATGCCCGACTTGTGTCCAAGCAGGCTCGCCGACATGGTCTTGGCGATGTTCCCAAGATAAGCGTCGATAGCGATGGTCCGGCCTAGGTT
>JBIOEK010000200.1:0-7136 GCA_044445925.1 Hyphomicrobiales bacterium | reverse complement strand
TCCTTCGATACGGCCCTCTCCTACATGAACGGGATCATGCCGAACGCCGGCAACGGGACGAGCCTCGCTTCACCGCTGGAATTCATGTTCCTGGTGACGGACGGCGTCGAGGACGCACCGGTCAGCAGCGCTTCGGGCTCCGGCGACCCCGCAGACCCTCCCTCGAGCTATCTGCCTGCCAACAACAAGGCCAATATCGCGAATTCGTTGTCGGGGAACGTGAACTCCGGACGGCTGATCGACCTGATCAAGACCGATGGAACGTCCATGTGCACGACGATCAAGAACCGCGGCATCAAGATCGCGGTCCTCTATACGCCCTATATGCCGGTGACCAGCAACGGCTTCTACAACAGTTGGATCGCGTCGAGCCCATTGAACAACAACAATCTGGTCAATCCGAACGATCCGACCGATCCCGCCAGCAACGGAATCGGCCAGGCACTCCAGGCTTGCGCCTCGCCAGGCTTCTACTACCAGGTCACGCCGACGACGGGGATCAGCGCCGCGATGCAGGCCTTGTTCGCGCATGCGGTCCAATCCGTGATGCTGACCCAATAATTGCTAGGCGCTCTCGAAGTTTGGATTGCCGATCAGCCGGACCCGAAGAGGTCTGCGAGGCGCGCGTAGTAGGATCCGATGCGCGCCTCTTGCCGGCATATGACATCCCATCCGTTCGCCCCGGGTCAGCCGAGCCTCAGACGAACGTAATGAACGACGCCGTCATCGACGAGCTGCAGTCGCAGCGGCCGTTCCATGATCAAGATGCCGTCGAGCCTGGCCGCAGCAATGCCCCGGCTGACCCCGTCGGGATTTTCGACGAGGATCTCGTATCGCGCCGAATGGTATCGAAGCGTCATCTCGAAGTTGCGCCAGATCTTCGGAATGCAGGGGTCGAGATGCAGGAAGACACCCTGCAACCGCATTCCGAGGATGCTCTCGAGGCCGGCCCGCTGCATCCAGCCGGCCGATCCGGTATACCAGGTCCAGCCTCCCCGTCCGACATGGGGCGGCGCCGCATAGACATCGGCCGCGACCACATAGGGCTCGACCTTGTAGCGGTGCAGATCCGCCCGCGTGCGGGCATGATTGATCGGGTTGAGAAGCGAGAAGAGGTTGACCGCTTTGTCGCCCTCGCCGAGCTCGGCAAAGGCCATGACCGACCACAGGGCGGCGTGGGTATACTGGCCGCCATTCTCGCGGATGCCGGGCGGATAGCCCTTGATATAGCCGGGATCGAGGGGCGTCTTGTCGAAGGGCGGCGCGAACAGCAGCGCCAGCCCGTCCTCGGTCCGGATCAGCTCCCGCTCGACCGCCGCCATGGCGCGGGCCGCCCGGCCGGGTGGCGACACGCCCGAGAGCACCGCCCAGGACTGCGCGATGGAATCGATCCGGCATTCCCAGCTCGCGGCCGAGCCGAGCGGCGTGCCGTCGTCGAAGAAGCCCCGCCGATACCAGTCGCCGTCCCAGGCCTCGCGCTCGAGCGAGGCCTGCAACGAAACGGCGTGGGCGCGCCAGGTCTCGGCCCGGACCGTCTCCCGGCGCGCTTCGGCGATCGTAGCGAAGGCCGTGAGCGTCACATGCAGGAGCCAGCCGAGCCACACGCTCTCGCCCTCCCCTTTTTCGCCAACGCGGTTCATGCCGTCGTTCCAATCGCCGGTGCCGATCAGAGGCAGGCCATGACCGCCGAGGGCGAGGCTCTTGTCGAGGGCGAGGGCGCAATGCTCGAACAGGGTCGCGCTCCGGTCGGAGGCTGTCGGATGGAAGAAGCTGTCATGCTCGCCCGCCTCCAGCGCTTGGCCTTCGAGAAAAGGAACGAGCTCATCGAGAACGGCGACATCGCCGGTGGCCCCGACATAATGGTCGACCGCATAAGCGAGCCAGGCACGGTCATCCGAGATGCGGGTGCGTACGCCCTGACCCGAATGGGGCAACCACCAATGCTGGACGTCGCCCTCGACGAACTGCCGGGCCGCCGCGCGCAACAAATGCTCGCGCGTCATCAGGGGGCGGGAGGCGGCGAGCGCCATGCCGTCCTGGAGCTGGTCGCGGAAGCCATAGGCGCCGCTCGCCTGGTAGAAGGCGGAGCGCGCAAAGACGCGGCAGGCGAGCGTCTGGTAGAGGAGCCAGCCATTGAGCATGATGTCCATCGACCGGACGGGCGTCCTCACCTCGACCGCTCCCAGGATGCCGTCCCAGTAGCGAGCGACCTGCGCCCGCACCGCATCGAGATCGGCGGCGCGGTACTGGGCGATGAGGCTGCGCGCCTCCTCGGCGCTCGCGGCTTCGCCGAGGAAGAAGACGATCTCGACGCTGCCGTTCGGCGGCAGCTCGACCTTCATGCGCATGGCGCCGCAGGGATCGAGTCCCGCGCCGACGAGGTTGGAGAGCGGCGTCCCGCCGACGAGCGCCGTCGGGCTGGCGAGCGTTGCGTTGCGGCCGATGAACTCCCTTCGGTCGCCGGTCCAATCCGTCTGGCGCCCGCAGAGGTCGATGAAGGCGACACGCGATCCAAACGCCGCATTCCACGGATTTCGGGCCAGCATCGCACCCGTGCCGGGGTCGATCTCGGTCGTCACGAATGGTAGCGAGGCCGACCGCGACGGCCCCAGGACCCATTCCACATAAGCGGTCACGCTGAGGGACCGGGCACGGCCCGAGCGATTGCGGAGCACGAGGCGCGAGATCTTGATCGGGGCGTAGAGCGGCACGAATTGCAGGAGATCGGAGGCGATCCCGTGGGCTGCATGCTCGAAGCGGCTATACCCCGGGCCATGGCGGGCCGTATAGGTCGCCGCCTCGTCGCGGATGGGAAGGGCGGTCGGGCACCACAAATCGCCGCTGTCGTCGTCGCGCAGATAGAGTGCCTCGCCCGGACGATCGGTGACGGGATCGTTCGACCAGGGCGTAAGCTGGTTCTCGCGGCTGTTGGCGGACCAGGTGTAGCCGCTGCCTTCGGCCGCCGCCTGGAAGCCGAAGGCCTGGTTGGCGATGACATTGATCCAAGGCGCCGGTGTCGACTGGCCGGGCCCCAGGATCGTCACATATTCCTTGCCACCCTCCGCAAAGCCGCCGAGCCCGTTGAAGAACTCGAGATCCGGCAAGGTCGACGGCGGCGACGGCGGCGGCTGCGAGCTCGCGGGAAGGCGCTTCGGAAGAGGGCCGGCCGGCTGCCTGGCCTCGGCTATCCGGTCGAGCTGGTCGAAGAGGCTGCCGCGTTGCGCCACGAGCGCGACCCGCGCGACCGAGGCGAGAAGGGTCCGCGTATCTGCCGGAATCAGATCGCCCCGCAATACGAAGACGCGGCCGGGCGGCCCTTCCCCTCGGGTTTGCGGCCGCGACTGGCTGGTGCGGACCTGCGTTTCCAGCGCGACCTGCAGGTCCTGCACGTAGGAGGCTTGGCGCTCGTTCAGGATCACGAGATCGACGGCGAGTTGCTTCATCCGCCAGTATTCATGCGCCTGCAGCAGCTCGCGAGCGATGTCGAGATGCTCGGCATCGGCGATGCGCAGGAGCACGATCGGCAGATCCCCGGAAATGCCCTGCGCCCAAAGCCCGGTTTGCGCGCCGCCGCCCCCTCTGATCGTATCGGAGGAGGGGCGCAATGTCGGCGCCGCATAGATCACATGTCCCGCGAGACGCTGGAAGAGACCAGCCTCGCCCGCCGTGATGCCGAGATGATTGAGCTGCACCTGCGCCTGCGTCCAGGCGAGCGTCGCGGCGCGCCCGAAAGCGGTCATGTCCCTATGCTTGTCGATGGCATCGAGCAACGCCTCGCGCGTCGAAGCGACCATCGTCCAGAAGGCGACGCGCACGATCGCTCCGGGCGCAACCCGCACACGTCGGCGCAGGGAGAAAATCGGGTCGAGCACGGTGCCGACCGTGTTCGAGAGGGCCCGTCCATCGATCACCGCGATCGGGGTGCGGACGCCGTGACCGCGGCCGAGGAAGCGGGCCCTGTCGGTTTCGAACTCCGGCTTGCCTACGGCTTCGCCGTCGACGACGGCAAGATGGGCAGCCCAAATTTCGGGCTCCGTCGGCGCACGTCTTCGCCTTGTCGCCAGGATGGCACCCATATCGGCGAGATATTCGGTCTCGACGAACAGCTTGGAAAAGGCCGGATGTGCGATGTCGGCGGCCTGGGGCGCCAGCACCAGCTCCGCATAGGAGGTGATGTCGACCTCGCACATGCGGCTGCCGCTATTCGAGAGCGAGATGCGTCGAATCTCGGCATCGTTCTCCGTCGAGACGAGCACATCCATCGTGGTCGTCAGCGTTCCGTCGCGACGCACGAACTCGGCCCGATCTTCGTTGAAGGCGACATTGTATTCCAAGGGCTCGGCGCCGCTCGGCTGGAAGCCCGCCGACCATACGGTGCCGCTGTGCACGTCCCTGAGGAAGACATAGGAACCGAAATCGTCGCAGGTCGCGTCCTCGCGCCAGCGAGTCACGGCGAGATCCCCCCAGCGGCTGTAGCCCGAGCCCGCGGTCGTGAGCATCGTGGCGTAGCGGCCGTTCGAAAGCAGATTCGTCGCGGGCGTCGCCTGATGCGCCGATGAGAAGCGCCGGCCCCCGGACGGTTCGGCGTCCCGCGCCTTGGCGGCCGACTTCACCTCCGCGGCCCAAGGACGAGCGAAAGTCACGTCGCGCGGCGGGCGCTCCTGCAGGAGCAACTCCGTCGCCTGGACGATGGGCTCGGCATGGAAGCGCGCGCGCATCGCGCCGCCCAGCAAGGCATCGGCGATGGCGATGATGCTCATGCCCTGGTGATGCGCCATGAAGGCGCGCACGATGGCGACGCTCTCGCCCTCCGGCACACGGTGAGCGGTATAGTCCAAGGCTTCGTAGAAGCCGTAGCGGCCGCGTGCGCCGGCCTCGGCGAGCCGCTCCAGATTGGCGCAGGCGGCGCGCGGATCGACCATGGTGGCGAGCGCGGTGGCGTAAGGCGCGACGACGAGGTTCTCGCCGAGGCCGCGTTTCAGCCCAAGGCCCGGGACACCGAAATTCGAATATTGGTAGGTGAACTCCAGGTCGCGGGTATTATAGGCGGATTCCGAGATGCCCCAGGGCAGGCGCAGGGTCGCCGCATAATCGATCTGGCGGCGCACGACGAGCCGGCTCGTCTGCTCCAGGAGGCTTCCCGCCGGGGCGCGCATGACGAGCGAAGGCATCAGATACTCGAACATCGATCCCGACCAGGAGATCAGCGCGGCGCCATGCCCGACCGGGGTGACGGCGCGGCCAAGCCGGAACCAATGGCGGGCCGGAACGTCGCCCTTGGCGATCGCGATGAAGCTCGCGAGCCGCGCCTCGGACGCCAGGAGATCATAGCAGCTCGGGTCGAGCGTGCCTTCGGGCACCGAATATCCGATCGAGAGGAGCTTGCGCTCGCCGTCGAGCAGAAAGCCGAACTCCATCGCCAGCGCCATCGACCGGGCGCTGTCCTCGAGGGCGGCGAGGCGCGCCAGCAGGGAGGCGGCCGCGCCCGCCTGCGGCCCGACATCGCGGCGATGGGCCTCGATCGAGCTCAGGCTCGCCTGCGCCCAGAACAGCATGTCCGCGCCGGTGTCATCGCCGCGCTCGAAGGCAAGCGTGCGTGCGATATCGACCATGGTTTCGGCCTCGACGGCCCGTTGCGCCAGAAGCCGCGCGAGAGCGTCGCGATCCACCAAGGGCGGCCGCACGGCGGATGCGAGCCCTGCGAGGGAATCGTCGAGCTGGCGCCAGGTCACCGTCTGAGTGCGGCGCCCGTCACGCAGGCGGGCCGCCTCCTGTCGCGCAAGGTCGATGGCGTCGGCGACACCCGCGAGGCGCGCCGGGGCGCCGAGGGGAGAAGCTTGCCATTCCCGGCAGGCATTGGCGAGCGCGATGAGGTGGCCCGCGAGGTTGCCGCTGTCGACGGAAGAAACATATTTCGGGTCGAGCGGTCGCAGATCGCGCGTGTCGTACCAATTGTAGAAATGCCCACGGAAGCGCGCCAGGCCGCCCATGGTCGCAAGCGTCGCCTCCAAGCGCTCGATCGCCTCGCTGGTTCCGATCCATCCGAAGTCGCGGGCGCTCACCACCGACAGGAGATAAAGGCCGAGATTGGTGGGCGAGGTCCGGTGCGCCAGAACCGGCGCCGGATCTTCCTGGAAATTGTCGGGCGGCAGCATGTGGTCGGCCGGCGTCACGAAGCTCTCGAAGAACCGCCAGGTGCGGCGCGCCGTCAGCCTCAAAGCATGGGCGTCGGCATCCGACACCGGCAGCTGGCCCGCGACGAGCGGAGACAGGCTCACCTGGCGCGCCACGGCCGGCGAGGCGAGCCAGAGCGCCGCCAAGGGAGCAGCCATAAGCCATGTCCCTTGTCTCGAAAGCCAGGCGACCATCACCGCCGCGGCAGCGATGACGAGCGCGCCGGCCATGAGGCGATAGAAGCCGGCGAGGCCGAGGCGGGGGCCGATCGTCGCCTGCGCGGCCGGAACCCATTCGAGCAGGTGCCTGCGGGTGACGAACAAGCGCCACAAGGTGCGTGCGATCGCATCGCCCATCAGCCAGGCCTGATGCGCCAGGAAGGTGATGATCAGCGCCGACAGGGTCAGGGCAAGGCGAAGGTCGCCGCCGAGCGCGTGCATATGGCTCCTGAGCGTGACCCCAGAGCGGCGCGGCGGGATGGCGACAATGACCGGAATCAGGGTCGGCAGCACGATCGTCGAAAGCACGAAGACGGTCCAGGCCAAGGCGGCCTGAAACGGCATCGTCCATCCGGCGAGCAAAGCCAGGACGGCCGCGGGTGCGGAGAGCGTGCGGCGAAGATTATCGAACATTTTCCAACGGCCGATCGCCGGAACCGCGCGGGACCCGCGGTCCGCATCGGCAGGCATCGGCCCGCGCCCCAGAATCCAGGGCAAGAGCTGCCAGTCGCCGCGTGCCCAGCGGTGGTGGCGCAGGGCACCGACATCGTAGCGCGCCGGGAACTCTTCGACGACCTCGACATCGGAGGCAAGGCCCGCTCTCGCGAACACGCCCTCGAACAGGTCGTGGCTGAGAAGCGTCGCGTCCGGGACCCGGCCGGCGAGCGAGGCCTCGAAGGCATCCACATCGTAGATGCCCTTGCCCGCATAGGAGCCTTCGCCGAAGAGATCCTGGTAGACGTC
>JBIOEK010000199.1:0-7171 GCA_044445925.1 Hyphomicrobiales bacterium | reverse complement strand
TCGACCCCGGCGGCTGTCCGGCCTCTTGTCCGGATGCCCACCGACCGGCACGCAGCCACAGGCACGTGCGAATTAGGCGAGGAACACTTACGCAATCGCGGGCCGAGATTCAAGGCAAGATTCGCTCGCTGCCCATCTTTTTTGCGGAGCGGGACGAGGCGAGGCCTGGCTTCTTGCCGTTCGCAGCCGTGAGGCTGCCACGAGCGCTTCGCGGTGCAGCGCGATCGCCTGGGACAAGCCTTGCCCGGATGGCTGTTTCACAGCGGCGAATGCTGGTAAGGAAACGACGCGACCGCGGGTCTTTTCTGCGGGTCTTCTCCGCAAATCCTTTCGATCGAGCGAGCCGGGAATAATGTCAGGTCAGGTAACTCGCCGCCGCGTGATGTTGGCGGGGCTCGGTTCGACGCTCGCCGCCGCGTCGACGCATGTCGCCTTCTCGCCGGCGAGGGCCCAGACGCAAGATCCCGGAAAGCCTCAGACCACCCATTTCGGCTATGAGGATGTCGTGCGACGCGCCAAGGATATCGCCTCGGTGCCGTTCGACGCCGCGGCGACCCAGCTCGCGGCGCCGATCGCCAATCTCGACTACGATGCCTGGCGCGACATCCGTTTCCGACCCGACAAGGCTTTCTTCCAATCGCCCGGCGGCCTGTTCCAGTTGCAGCTCTTCCACCTCGGCTTCAACTTCAAGCGGCCGGTCATCGTCAACACCATTCGCGACGGCATGCCAGCGCCGATCCCCTATTCGCCGAGCCTTTTCGATTTCGGCCGCAGCAAGTTCGACAAGCCCTTGCCCGTGAATACGGGTTTTGCGGGGTTCAGGCTCCATTATCCATTGAACGAACCCAAGGTGATGGACGAGCTCGTCGCCTTTCTGGGCGCCAGCTATTTCCGTTTTCTCGGGCGCGGACAGCTGTATGGCCTTTCGGCGCGCGGCCTGACCATCAATGCGGGCGTCGGGCGTGCCGAGGAGTTTCCCTTCTTCCGCGAGTTCTGGGTCGAGCAGCCGGGGGCCGATACGGATCGGGCCACGATCTATGCGCTGCTCGACGGCGAATCGGTGACCGGCGCCTATCGCTTCATCATCTATCCGGGCATCGAGACCATGATCGAGACGCAAGTCACCCTGTTTGCCCGCCGCCCGATCGCCAATCTTGGGCTTGCTCCCCTCACCTCGATGTACCTCACGGCCGACAACGATCCGCGCGTACGCGACGACTATCGCTCGCAAGTGCACGACTCGGACGGCTTGTTCATGCAGGCGGGCTCGGGCGAATGGCTCTGGCGCCCGCTTCGCAATCCGGTCCAGGCGGCGACCTCGGTCTTCCTCGACAAGGATATCCGCAGCTTCGGCCTCATGCAGCGCGACCGCTCCTACGAGCATTACCAGGACATCGAGGTGCATTACGAACGCCGCCCCAGCTATTGGGTGGAGCCGACGGGCCCTTGGGGCGAGGGGGCCATCGAGTTGACCGAGATCACGACCCAGAACGAGGCAACGGACAACATCGTCGCCACTTGGCGGCCGAAGGCGCCGCTCGAGCAAGGCCAGACGCTCGCTTTCGGATACCGGCTTCGCGCGCTTGGGGATGGGCACAAGCTGCATTCGGGCGGCAAGGTCCGCACCACATTCCAGACGCTCGCCAGGGCGTCGGGGTCGGCCGAGAGCGAGGCGCCGGGCAGCCGCCGCTTCCTCGTCGATTTCTCGGGCGGCGATCTCGCCTACTATCTGCCAGCTCCCGAGACGGTCGAGATCGTCGCCTCGATCTCGGCGGGCCGCGTGTTGCGCACCTTCTTGTCGCCGAACCCCGACATCAAAGGATTCAGGGCCGGCATCGACATTGCGCTCGAAGCCGGGCAGTCGGCCGATATCCGCGCCTTCCTGCGGGCGCGCACGCGGACGCTGACGGAAACTTGGACAATGCCGTGGAAAGCTCCCTGATCGGCCGCGGCGCACCATTGCGCGCCCCTCGCTTCGCGCTAGTCTGAGGGGCCCGTCAGCGCGCCCGAATGTCGCACCCCTTCACCATTCGCTTCGCGACCATCTCCGATCTCGATCGGTTGGAGGCGCTCGAGAACAGCGTCTTCGACATGGACCGGCTGTCGCGGCGGTCATTGCGTTACTTCGTGCTCAATCCCAAGGCCGCGCTGATCGTCGCCGATCGCGGCGATCATCTCGCCGGCTACGCGCTCTTGACCTTCCGCACCGGCACGGCGCTGGCACGGCTCTATTCGATCGCGGTGTCGCTCGAGACCGGCCGCAGCGGCGTCGGTCGGTCGCTGATGCACGCCTCCGAGAAGGCCGCCATCGAACGCGCCTGCATCCTGTTGCGCCTCGAGGTGCGCGCCGACAATCGCGGCGCCATCGCGCTCTACGAGAAGCTCGGCTACCGGAAGTTCGGCGTCTACGAGCGCTATTACGAGGACGAGCAGGCTGCGTTGCGCTTCGAGAAGCTGCTGGTCGCGCAAATCTCCGCGCCCTCGCGGCCTCCGCCTTATTATCGCCAAACCCTCGAATTCACTTGCGGGCCCGCATGCCTTCTCATGGCGCTCGGCTGGGCCGATCCCGACTTTCACCCAAGCCGCGTCGCCGAAGTCCAGCTATGGCGCGAATCGACGACGATCTTCATGACTTCGGGGTTGGGCGGCTGCGAGCCCTACGGCCTCGCGGTGACGCTGGCCAAGCGAGGGCTTCATCCCGCGCTGCATCTTTCCCATGAAGGTCCCTTCTTCCTCGATACGGTGCGCAATGAGGAAAAGCGCGAGGTCATGCGCCTGACCCAGGAAGAGTTCCGTCGCGAAGCCGAGGAATGCGGCATCCCGGTCACCCTGCAGCCGCTCGACGCGCATTCTCTCCAGGCCATCTTCGACGAAGGCGCGATCGCCGTGGTGCTCGTCTCCGGGTATCGGATGTTCCATGAAAAATTCCCGCATTGGCTACTCGCCTATGCGGGCGATCATCGCCATGTTCTCGTGAACGACCCCTTCGTCGAGACCGACGAGGAGGAGACCTTGGTCTCGGCCGCCAACCTGCCCATCCCCACCGATGAGTTCCAACGCATGGCAAGATTTGGAAAAGGCAATCTGCGCGCCGCGATCGTGGTGCGGAAGGGTCCCAACCGATGAGCTGGGTCATCGTCGTCGACAACCACAAGGACTTCCCGAACGCCGACACGCCGCACAAGGTGATCACCACCTCCGATTACATCGTGCGCCCGAAGCTGTTCGAGACCGATCGCGCCAAGGTGGTGAACCTGTCGCGCTCCTATGCCTATCAGTCGAAGGGCTATTACGCTTCGCTGCTCGCCGAGGCGCGCGGCCACCGCGTGCTGCCCGAGGTGCAGACGATGCTCGAGCTGCGCGAGGCCAAGCTCTACGCCCATGTCATCCCCGACCTCGAGGATGCGCTCAACCGCTGCTACGCCAAGAGCCGGATGGAGAAGACCGAGTGCCGCATCCTGGTCTGCTTCGGCCTGGTTCGCGAGAGCGCCTTCGAGAGCTTCGGCAAGGTGCTCTTCGACTGGTACCGTTGCCCGGCGATCGAGGTCTCGGTGGAGATCGACGCCGTGCCGTCCGGCGCTTGGGCCTCGATCGAGAAGCTGCGGCCCCGCCCGATCGTCAAGCTCGATCCCGAGGAGACGCAGTTCTTCCGCGACGCCCTGCACACCCATACCAAGCGGGAATGGCGCGACCCCAAGACGCGCCTGCCGGCCCGCTATTCGCTCGCAGTGCTGCACGATCCCGAGGAGGTGCTGCCGCCCTCGTCGCTCGATACGCTGAAATATCTCGGCAAGGTCGGCGAGAGATTGTCGGTCGATGTCGAGCCGATCACCAAGAAGGAGCTTTCCGATCTCGCCGAGTTCGATGCGCTGTTCATCCGCGAGACGACCTCGATCGACAACCACACCTACCGCTTCGCGCGCCGAGCCGCGCAGGAAGGCATGCCGGTCATCGACGACCCGATCTCGATGATCCGCTGCACCAACAAGGTCTACCTGATGGAGCGCATGGCGGCGAACAACGTGCCGATGCCGAAGACCGTGATGCTGGCAGGCGAGGAGGATCTGCCGAGGGCGATCGCCGAGCTGGGCCTGCCGCTGGTGCTCAAGATTCCCGACGGCTCGTTCTCGCGCGGCGTGCACAAGGTCGAGACCGACCGCGACCTGCACAAGCTGTTCGAGGAGCTCTACGAGGATACCGACCTCCTCATCGCCCAGAAATTCGTGCCGACGACCTTCGATTGGCGCGTCGGCATACTGGAAGGCGAGCCGCTGTTCATCTGCCAGTACATGATGTTCAAGGGCCATTGGCAGATCATCAAGCACGAGAACGGCGCAGCCCCGAAGGAAGGCCGCTTCAAGACCATGCCACTCGCCGAGGCGCCGCCCAAGGTCATCGACATCGCGGTGCGCGCCGCGCGCACCATCGGCGACGGCCTCTACGGCGTCGACATCAAGGAGACGCCGGAAGGGGTGTTCCTGATCGAGGTCAACGACAATCCCAATCTCGAGCACGGCGTCGAGGACGCACATGGCAAGGATGAGATCTGGGAGAAGCTTCTCAGATGGTTCATCAAGCGGATCGACGCCTAGCGTGCCTTCCCACGCGCCCCGCCCGACGCGCCCCGCCGCAAAGCCCGAGCGCCTGCGCTCGCGCACCATCTATGACGGCCTGATTCGCGCCACGACGCGAAGCTTCCTGCTGGCGCTCGGCCAGTCGGATGCCGAGATCGCAAGGCCCCATGTCGGGGTGTTCCACACCGGCGGCGAGATGAGCCCCTGCAATCTGAACCTCGCCGACCAGGCGCTGCACGCCAAGACCGGCATCTATGCGGGCGGCGGCATGGCGCATGAATGCCCGGTGGTCTCGGTCTCCGACGGGCTGTCCATGGCGCATTCGGGCATGCGCTTCTCGCTCCTCTCGCGCGAGCTGATCGCCGACAGCCTCGAGGCGAGCGTGCGCGGCCATCAATTCGACGGCATCTTCGGCATTGGCGGCTGCGACAAGAACCTGCCCGGCCTGATGATGGGCATGGTGCGATGCAACCTGCCCTGCGTCTTCCTGCACGGGGGCGCCGCCATGCCGGGCCGCTTTCGCGGCGCCGACAAGACGGTGATCGACACCTATGAGGCGATCGGGGGCGTCATCGCGGGCACGACCGCGATGGCCGATCTCGAAGCCCTGAGCCATGCCTGCCTGCCGACAGCCGGATCCTGTCCCGGGCAGTTCACCGCCAACACCATGGGCATGGTGTCGGAGGCGATCGGGCTTGCCCCGCTCGGCTCCTCCATGATCCCCGCCGTCTTCAGCGCCAGGGCGCCGCTGCTGCGAGAGGCCGGAATGGCGCTGATGCTCGCCGTCGAATGGCAATGGCCGCTGGCGCGCGACATCGTCACGCGCGAGGCTCTGGAAAACGCCGCGGCCATCGTCGCCGCGACCGGCGGCTCGACCAATGCGGTGCTGCATATTCCAGCCATCGCCAACGAGGCCGGCCTCGCCTTCGACATGGACGAGGTGGCCGCCGTGTTCGCGCGCACGCCGCTGATCGGCAACCTGCAGCCCGGCGGCAAATATCTGGCCCGCGACATCTTCGAGATCGGCGGAGCGCCGGTCATCCTCGCCGAGCTTCTGCGCGGCGACTTCATCCATGGCGACTGCCTAACCTTCACGGGTCGCAGCCTTGCCGAAGAGCTCGCCTCGGCAGGCGCGCCCGACGGCGAGATCGTCAAGCCGCATGGCGCGCCGATCGCGGCGACCGGCGGCCTCGTGATCCTCAAGGGCAATCTGTGCCCCGACGGCGCCGTGCTGAAGACGGCCGGACTGAGAGTCTTGGCGCATCGCGGACCGGCCCGTGTCTTCGATTGCGAGGAGGAGTGCCAGGAGGCGATCCAGCACCGCCGCTACCAGGCGGGCGAGGTGATCGTCATCCGCAACGAGGGCCCGCGCGGCGGCCCCGGCATGCGCGAGATGCTGGGCGTCACGGCCCTCATCTACGGCCAAGGCATGGGCGAGAAGGTCGCGCTCCTCACCGATGGCCGCTTTTCCGGGGCGACGCGCGGCCTGTGCATCGGCTATGCGAGCCCGGAAGCCGCAAGCGGAGGTCCGATCTCGCTGTTGCGCGACGGCGACATCATCGCCATCGATGCGCGGCCGGGCGCGGCTTCGATCACCCTCGAGGTCGCCGAGGCCGAGCTGAGCGCGCGCCGCAAGGCCCTGTCCGGACCGCGCCCGGGGCCGCGCGGTGGCGTGCTCGAGAAATACGCGAATGCAGTCGGGCCGGCGAATAAGGGCGCGGTCACCCATTCGGGCGATGTCGTCTGGCCAATGGACGAATAAGCCGGTTCGTCGCCCGGCGGCGCTCGGTTTGACCGTCACCGGTGCCTGACGCGACCCGATCGATGTGAAGGCAAGCCCATGACGGTCAAGTCCTTGGATCACGTGTTGCTCGCGATGCCCGCCGGCGGCGAGGCCGCGGCGCGGGCCTTCTACGCGGGCTTGCTCGGCATTCCCGAGGTCAAGAAGCCTTCTCATCTTGCGGAGCGAGGTGGTTGCTGGTTCGAGCTCGGCGCTCTCAAGGTGCATCTCGGGGTGGATACCGATTTTCGCCCCGCCAGGAAGGCGCATCCGGCATTCATCGTGACCGATCTCGACCGCCTCGCCGAGGCGCTGCGAGCCGCCGGCCGCACCCTGAGCGACGACGCGCCGCTCGAGGGTTATCGCCGCACTTTTGTGGACGATCCCTTCGGCAATCGTATCGAGCTGATGCAACCCGTTTCGGAGCACGACGCTCCTCGATCCCTCAACCCGTAGAGGCGGGCCTCAGCTAAAGGAAGAATCGCATCGCGGCGCAACTATCTATTTTGCCGCATTTTTTCATGGCGAGCCGATCCTCGCTTCGCCGCAATATGCTCTGGACAACCGTCCTTGGCGATGCAATGCGTTGAATAATGCAAGAACACGCGCCCTGCGGCGAGCATGGACGTTCGGGGAGACGGTCGAGATGAAACGGCTTTGCATGATCGGCCTGGCAGCCGCGACTTTGGGCTTCGGCCAAGCGGCGGTGGCCGACGGCATCAAGATCGGCGTCATCGTCTCGCAGACCGGCCCAGGCGCCTCGCTCGGCATCCCGCAGGCGAAGACGGTGCCGCTCCTGCCCAAGGAGATCGCCGGG
>JBIOEK010000198.1:0-7175 GCA_044445925.1 Hyphomicrobiales bacterium | reverse complement strand
CTGACCATGGGCATGCTGCTCTCGCTGCCCTTGGTGGCGGCGGGGCTCGCTCTGCTGTGGTGGGCAGCAAGGACGGGGGCTGAGCCATTGGCGGGAGCCGAGCCCGCGAAGTGACGCCGCTGCGCCAAGAGATCGCCCGGCTGATCGCGCAGGAAGGCCCGATCAGCGTCGAGCGCTACATGAAGCTCGCGCTCTCCCATCCGCGCCATGGCTATTACCGCTCGCGCGACCCATTCGGAGCCGAAGGCGATTTCATCACGGCACCCGAAATCTCGCAGATGTTCGGGGAGCTGATCGGCCTATGGGCTGCCGATTGCTGGACGCGCATGGGGCGGCCGCAGCGCCTCAACCTGGTCGAGCTTGGCCCGGGGCGCGGCACGCTGATGGCGGACGCCTTGCGGGCGGCGCGCATCGTGCCGGGCTTTCGCGCGGCGCTCAGCCTCCATTTCGTCGAGACGAGCGAGGTGCTCAGGCGCCGCCAAAGCGAGGCGCTCGAGCCTTGCGGCCTGAAGCCCGTCTGGCACGAGCGCTTCGAGGAGCTGCCGGCCGGCCCCCTGATCGTCATCGCCAACGAGTTCTTCGACGCCTTGCCGATCCGGCAATATGTCCGCGCTGCGAAAGGCTGGCATGAGCGCCTCGTCGGGCTCGACCGAGAAGGCGCCCTCGCCTTCGGGCTGTCGGCGCCGAGCGAAGCGTCGCTGCGCCTCGGCGCGCCGCAGGGCTCGATCCTCGAAATCTCTCCCGAGGGCCTGGCGCTGGCGCGCCACATCGCGCGGAGCCTTCTGGCGCATGGCGGCGCGGCGCTCGTGATCGATTACGGCCATACGATGCGCGGTTTCGGCGACACGCTCCAGGCCGTCCGCAAGCATGGCTTCGTCGACCCACTCGCCATGCCGGGCGAATCCGACCTCACCGCCCATGTCGATTTCACCGCGCTCGGGGAGGTTGCCCGCAAGGCCGGAGCGGCCTTGCACGGCCCTGCGAGCCAGGGCGATTTCCTGCGGGCCTTAGGGATCGAGGCGCGTGCCCAGACCCTCAAGACCGCGCAACCCGCGCAGGCCGCCGCCATCGACGCAGCGCTTGATCGCCTCGCGGGCCATGGAGCGGGCGAGATGGGGGCGCTGTTCAAGGCGATGGTGATCACCGACCCGAAGCTCGGCGAGATCGCCGGCTTCGCTATGCCGCAACCATGATTTGCGCCCCCCGCCTCGGCCGCGCTAGAGCGGTATCCATCAGCCTCGGAGACGCAAAGATGATCACCATCGCCGACGTGGAAGCGGCGCGCCAACGCATTGCGCCGCATGTGCGGCGCACGCCCGTCATGGCGCTTTCCCAGACGCGCGACCGGCTGGGCTCCGAGCAGCTCATCAGCCTGAAGCTCGAATGCCTGCAAGCCGCGGGTTCCTTCAAGGCGCGCGGCGCCATGAACCGCCTGCTCGGCATGGGGGGCGATCCGCCCAAGGCCGGCCTCGTCACCGCATCGGGCGGCAATCACGGTCTGGCGGTCGCGCGCACGGCGCATGTCGCCGGCATTCCGGCCATGGTGTTCCTGCCGCGCACCGTCTCGCCCGAGAAGGTCGAGAAGCTGAAGGAATGGAAGGCGCATATCGAGATCGTCGGCCATGTCTTCGACCAGGCGAATGCCGCCGCGATGGATTATGCCGGGCGAAGCGGTGCGCTCTATATCCACCCCTTCGCCGATCCGCTGGTGGTGGCCGGCCAGGGCACGCTCGGCCTCGATATCCTCGACGAGATCCCCGATGTCGACACGATCCTCGTGGCGATCGGCGGCGGCGGGCTGATCGCCGGCCTCGCGACCGCGGTGAAAGCCCGCAAGCAAGGCGTGCGCATCATCGGCATCCAGGCTAAGGGCGCGCCGAGCATGAAGGCGAGCCTCGAGGCCGGCCATGTCGTCACCTTGCCCGAGGTCACGACCAAGGTGGCGACGCTCGCGGCAAGGCGCACCGATGAGCGGGTCTTCGATCTGGTCCGACGCGGCATCGAGCATGTCGTCCTGGTGTCCGACGAGGAGATGGCCGATGCGGCGCGCTGGCTGTGGTTCGAGCTCGGCATCGCGGCCGACCTCTCGGGCGCAGCCTCGATCGCCGCCTTGCGCGCGGGGCGCATCGACCTGAGCCCGGGCGAGCATGTCTGCGCCCTCATCTGCGGCGCGGGATCGGAGGGGGCGGTCGCTTAGCGGCCAAGAGCTAACGATTGGCAATCGCACCATGTGCAACCGGGCACGACAGCGATTTCCTGGACTCTTGAACGCTCAACTCACCGAAGACGATCCCGCGCTACGCTTTACAGCCGATAACGATCTCGAAGCCGCTGCAGCGACCGTCTGACCAGTTGTTCACCCCGCCTGTCTCCCCGCTGGCGATTCAGTTCAAGGCTGCGCATCAGTAGCTGCTCCGCTTCCTTCGGCGAGTGCTGCTCGACAGCAAATGACAAGCTTCGTAGCGTCTGCGCGACGCCGCGCTGGTCGCCAAGCTTCTCAAGGATCTCGATGCTGCGACGGTAGAGCCTCTCCGCCTCCTCGTGCCGGCGCGGATCGCGCCGGAGCAGATTGGCGAGGCTGTGCAGCGTCTGCGCGACGTGATGCTGGTTACCGAGGTCCTCGCCGATCTTGATACTGCGACGGTAGAGGACCTCTGCCTCCTCGTGCCGGCGCGGATTGCGGCCGAGGAAATTGGCGAGGCTGTGCAGCCTCTGCGCAACGCCGTACTGGTCGCCGAGATCCTCGCCGATCTCGATGCTGCGACGGTACAGGCCCTCCACCTCCTCCTGTTGGCGCGGATCGCGGCTAAGCAGATTGGCGAGGCTGTGCAGCGTCTGCGCGATGCCGTGCCGGTCGCCGAGCCTCTCAAGGATCTCAATGCTGCGACGGTACAGGCCCTCCGCCTCCTCCTGTTGGCGCGGATCGCGGCTAAGCAGATTGGCGAGGCTGTGCAGACTGTGTGCCAATCCAGGCAAATCGTTGAGAACCTCTTTCTGAGCGATGCTTTTGCGGAACAGTCGCTCAGCATCCACTCTATTGGTGCGTGAAATCATACCTGCAAGGACGTGGCAGGATATCGCGACTTCGCTCCTGACCTCTTCGTGCGAGGAGATGCGACGGAGCAGCGGCTCGGCGTCCTTGCGATGACCCTCGCGAACCAAGACCATGGCTCGCAAGAACATCGTCTCGGTTCTGCCCCGGGGCAGGACACCCCGGGCTTCCTGCTCGTCGGCGAGTTTCGAAGCTAACCACTGCGCGCCGCTCAGGGGGCCTCTCGCCGATCCGCTGTAAAGCGCGAGCGCCTGCTCTTGATCGCCCGTTGCGGCCAGGTGGTACGCCCTCCCGCCATCAGTGAAGAGGTAGCCGGGTATGACTGACCCCGCCGAGGCAGGATCGCCCTCGGCTCCCAGCCTGATCAGGGCCCCGTGTGCCATGTTAATGATGTCGGGGCTTGCCGCCCCCAGGGCCTGAAGCTCACGGCGCACGTCGGGCACGAAGTGCCATTCGCTATTTCGCGGTGCGACGAAGTCCGTGTAATGGAGAGCCCGGACGAACAGATCGGCCGGCACTCCCGCGATCGGCTTTATCTTATATATTTGTCGCGCGACATCGTCGGTCAGGCTCTCTGCGGCCGCCAGCGCTTGCAACACGCTCGCCGCCCCGTCCGGTGCGCTCTCCAGGAAATCTTCGACGATCGTGCTCATCGATTTAGGCGTATCTCTGGCTGAGGTCCATTATGCACGCACCGTACTTCCGGTGCAGACGTTGGATATCATCGACATGGCTAAGCACCAAGCCGCTGGCAAAGGAGCGCGCCTCCGCTGCACCGATATTCGGGACCTCTCTCATGATCATTGCGGAGAGGTCGTCAACTGCATGATCCCGCTCGATCGCGCTGAGGGCCGTCGGAAGATCAGCCTCGACATGCGCCGCCGGAGCGAGATCGTGAATGTCCACCGCAGGACCCGACACATCGATCATGTGCACCAGGAACAGCCCGGAAGGAATGAGCTGTTCGAGACCGTCCCGCCACAGGTAACGCCAGAACCCGTCCTGATCCTCGCGGCTCCCGTGGTTCACGACCACCATCATATGGCCAGTCGTCAAAAATTGCGTAACCTGGTCGCATAGCTCTTTGACCCAACGGTCGCGCGTCTCCGAGAGAAGAGCCGGATTGTCGCCGCTGGCGTGGTAATGTTGAGCGATATCAACACGTGCATCGATATCGCCACCGGCCTCGACATCCTTCAGTACCGTAAGGGACGTGGCAGTCTTGCCCTCGCCATAGGCCTTGGACAATTTCAGCCCGATCTTTCGAACGAACTCCGCACGAATCTCCGACAAATACCTGACGCTATACACTTCGTGGTCGATGCGGATTGACTGCCAATTCTCGTTGTCATCCTTAAGTTCGTACTCCGATTTGAGTACATCGAGAAATGCCGATGGCGCGCAGCGCTCGCCTGCATAACGCACCCGTACAACGCCTCCCCGGCCCCAAAGGAAGGGGCCGAGCTGGGCAAGCTGCTCCCGCCAATCTATGGGGTAGATCCGGGTCGACACTGCTTAGCGTTTGGTGTTGATGTCGCGAATGTCGGCTTCGATATTGCCCTTTGTGCGCACGTCGGACAGGATTTCGGTGCTGCCACTGGTGGGCGACGCCCCCGAAGATTGCTGCACCGTACTGCATTGCGTCCCCCCGCCCTATATGCGGTTCCCAACGTTTATCATGAACCTCTCGCGCAATGAATACGCGCGCTGCCCATCCGCCGCAATACCTCTACTCATCTCACAATATGTTAGCAGGGAGAAGCACATGCGGGCGGGGGATGACGGGCTCCAGCCGCGATTCGGGTGCGCGGACCGTGGGTGCGATGACCGCTTGAGTCGAAGGGAGACCTCGGACATCGGGTACTTTGGGTCAGATTTCATCTAGCTCGCGCTGCGCGGCCTGCCGCCCACCCAAGCCCGCCGAGAGATACCAGACGACCGCTGCGAGAACGGTGCTGCCGCCGAGGATCGCCGCCCGGCCGGGATACTCTCGAAAAACCAGCCAGACCCAAAGGGGGCCAAGGACGACGTCGAGCAGCCCCATGAGCCCGGCCTCGCCTGAGGGAATATGGCGCCCTCCGGTCAGGAACAGGATGTAGGCGAGCGCCGAGTTGGTGATCCCGAAGAGAGCCACGACGATGAGTTGCGGCAACTCCGGAATGCCGCCTGCCATCATGGGCCAGCAGATGACGGCGCAGATCGCGGCGCCGCCGGCGTTGACGGGCGCCATGTTGAGAGACGGATAGCGGCGGGCCATCACGAGCTGCGTGGCGAAGGCCAGCGTCATCAGGAAGGCGATCCCATTCCCGGCAATATCCGTCGGCCTGGTCGCGGAGCCCGCCATTATGGCGATGCCTATGGCACCGACCGCGCCGGCCAGCAGAAGCCGAGCGCTGATCCTTTCGCCGATCCAGAAGAAGGCGATTGCGGCAGCAACGAAGGGCACCGTCGCATAGACGGTCATCACATTGGCAACGCTGGTCAGCTTGAGCGCGACCACATAGCTGCCCATCGAAACGGCAGCCAAAAGAATGGCGATAGCGCCGACCTTGCCGATCGCGCGAAAGGCCCGCGGCGTATTCCGTCCGTTTTGAAACGCCGTGACCGCGAGCAGCGAGAGGCCAGCAAACAGTGACCGCCAGCCGAGCATCGTCCAGACATCAAGCTCGATCAGGCGGACGAAGAAGCCGGCGGTGCTCCAAAGCACGGCCGCGCCTGCCACGAGCGTCAGTCCGTAGGCGCGACTGCCGATCTGCACCATGACGCCGGCCTTTCAAATCGATCGATTAGCGCCCCTCCGGCATCTTGAAAAATGGGAACAAAGGCAAGCGGATGAGACGAATGAGGCCTCGCCACGCTTCGCTGCGAGCTGCGCGTTTGCTTCAGGGTCAGCGCAACGGCTTCACCAGCATGTCGCCGTTGACGCAGTTCATCAGCCGGCCTTCCCGCAGATAGGTCAGCGCCACCTCGGCGGTCTTGTAGCGCAGATCGAACTGCGCGGCCGGGCTGAAGAAGGCGGCATGCGGGGAGAGCGTGAAGCGCCCTTCGAGCCAGGGCTCGCGGCCGACGAAGGCCTTGATCAGCGGATGGGCGGGATCGGCCGGCTCGGTTTCCAGCACGTCGAGCGCCGCGCCCCCGACACGCCCGTGCCGCAGCGCCTCGTGCAGCGCGTCGAGATCGACGACGCCGCCGCGCGCCGTGTTGACGAGGATCAGGTTCTGCTTGGCGGCGGCCAGGGCCTTGGCCCCCACCAGATGATGCGTTTCCTTCGAGAGCGGCGCGTGCACGCTGACCACATCGCTCTGGCTCATCAGCTCCTCGAGGGAATGCACCCGCGCATAGCCGAAGGAGAGCTCGGTGCCTGTCGGCTTATAGGGGTCGAAGAACACGATCCTCATGCCGAAGGCTTCGGCGCGCTTTGCGGCCGCGAGCCCGATGCGGCCGAGCCCCAGCACCCCGAAGGTCGCGGTGCGCAGCCTGAGCGCCAGCGGAGCCGAGCGCGGGAGCCATCCGGCCTTCGGGTCCCGGCGCAGCCCGTCATGGAACAGGACCGTGCCGCGCACCAGCGCCAGCATCAGCGCGATGGCGTGATCGGCAACCTCGGTCGTGCCGTAGTCGGGGACGTTGCAGGCCGGCACGCCGAGCGCCCCGAAACCCGCTATGTCGAGATTGTCGAAGCCCACTCCATGCCGCACCGCGATGCGCGCCTTGGGAAAGGCCGTGGGCTTCAGCGAGATCTGCGACACGCCGGAATAATTGATGACCGCGTCGGCCGCTTGCGCGAGATCCAAGGGGATGGCGGCCGAGGCGCCGATCGCGGATCTGCACAGCTCGAAGGCGACGCCAGGGAAATGCTGGCGCTCGAGTTCGGCATCGTCTTGATGATTCCAATTGGCGCACAGGATGCGGATCATGCCGATGTTCCTATCAGGACAGGGATTGGGCGCCGCGCTGGGCGTTCTTCCCTCTCCCCTCTTGGGCTACGACATTCACACATCTTCTCCGATTGCAGAACAAGATAGTCGCGGCGGCGAGGGCCACCTCTCCCCTCGCGGGAGAGGTCGGACTCGCTCGCAGCATCCCCATACGATCAGCGTCGGCAGCGAGCGAGCCGGGAGAGGGG
>JBIOEK010000197.1:0-7188 GCA_044445925.1 Hyphomicrobiales bacterium | reverse complement strand
TGTCGCGACCTTGCGCAATGCACGCGGCGGCACCCGGCCCGATCCCCTGCGCGCCGCGCTCGCCGCGATCGAGGCTGGCGCCGACGGCATCACCGCCCATCTGCGCGAGGATCGCCGCCATATCCGCGACGAGGACATGGCGCGCCTCAAGGCGGAAATCTCAAAGCCTCTCAATTTCGAGATGGCGGCGACGCAGGAGATGCTCGAGATCGCCCTCAAGGTCAGGCCGCATGCCGTGTGCCTCGTGCCCGAGAAACGAGAGGAGCGCACAACCGAAGGCGGGCTCGACGTGGTGGGCGGCCACAATCATCTCGTGCCCTTCGTCGCAGCGCTTTCCGATCGCGGCATCCGGGTCTCGCTCTTCATAGAGGCCGATCCGCACGCGATCGAGGCGGCGCTCAAGCTCAAGGCGCCCGTCGTCGAGCTCCACACGGGTGCCTGGTGCGAGGCGGCGCTCTCGGGCGACGCCGCAGCCGACGCGCAAGGCCTCGAACGCTTGCGCAAGGGCGCGAGGCTCGGCCGGGCGGCGGGCCTCGAGGTGCATGCCGGCCACGGCCTGGATTTCGACACGGCCCGCCGCCTTGCCGCGACGCCCGAATTCGTCGAGTTCAATATCGGCCATTTCCTCATGGGCGAGGCCTTGTTCACGGGCCTTGCCTCGGCCATCGGGGAGATGCGCCGCGCCATGGATCGCGGTCGCGGCCTCTCATGATCCTCGGCATCGGCTCCGACCTCACCGATATCCGCCGCATCGAGACGACGCTCTCCCGCTTCGGCGATCGTTTCCTCGAGCGCTGCTTCACCGATATCGAGCGCCGCAAGGCGCTCGGCCGTCATGTCCCGGGCCCGACCTTGGCGCGCCGCTTCGCCGCCAAGGAGGCCTGCGCCAAGGCGCTCGGCACCGGCCTGAGAAGCGGCGTCTTCTGGCGCGATATGGGGGTCGTCAACTTGCCGTCCGGCCAGCCGACCCTGCGCCTGACGGGAGGCGCGGCCTTGCGCCTCGCCGCGATGACGCCCGAGGCGATGACGGCCCATATCCATTTGTCGATGACGGACGATCCGCCCTACGCGCAGGCCTTCGTGGTGATCGAGGCGCGCTAGATCCGCCGATAGAAGTAGTAGCGCCCCTCCTCCACCCCTTCGGGCAAAGGCAGCTCCTGGAGGCGCGGATCTTCGAGCGGCAGGCCCGAGATCACAAGACCGCCAGGCCTCAGCAGCAACGGCACGAGCGAGGGCAGCCAATACAGCGTTTGCAGATCGCGCTCCGTGACGCCCGAGCCGATATCCGAATGGAGCAAGGCCGCGCCCGCGCCGATGAAGTCTTGCGCGGTGTCCTTGATGTCACCGAGCACCAGATCCTGCGGGGCGGGAACCGAATCCGGCTGCGCCGTCACCTTGACATCGAAGGCGACGATGCGGCGCCCCGGAAGCTTCTCGCGCAGATGATGATAGGTGCGCCCGTTGCCGAGCCCGAATTCGAGAACCGGGCCATCGAGACCGTCAATTTGGCAAACCGCATGGTCGATCAGCAAGCGCTGCGCCTGCATGCGGCGAATGAAGCTATCAAGGCGGCTCAAGGGACACTCCGGCACGATTCAACCGCGCCGGACCTAGCACAAATCGGCGAGCGGCGAGTAGCGAGCGGCGAGGGGGGGCTTCAGGGAGACCATCTGCTCGCTATTGGCTAAATCTCGATCTTCACATATTCGAAATCGCCCGGCTTGTTGTCGATGCCGACCTTGGGTGGCGCGATCCAAGAGGCGAACCGGTTCGGCTCCAACTCGGCTTTCATGAGAGAGGCGATGAAGTCCCCGTCCGCGACGGAGGGCAGATAGGCGTCGCGTTGCTGCTCCCATTGCGCCTCGCTGAGCAGCTCGCCTGCCGGGCTCGCCTTCACGTTCTTGAACTCGCCGATCTGGCGGTGAAAAGCGGTATGCGGCAGGCCCAGGCGGAACTCGACGCCCGCCTTCTCAATGATCTTGTTCCAGCGTTCGATGCCCTTGGCGCAATCGGTTGTGTAATTGTCGCGAAGGCGCATGTTGAGCGCGGTCAGCGCCGGCTCGTCGACGAGCTTGATCGCCCCGTCAACGAGCTTCGCGACCGGATAGATGTCGGAGGTGAGGCGATGATCGTCCGTGATCCTCGTCTCGTGGAACCGTCCCTTCAGCCCCGAATTGTAGAAATTCGCCGCATTGGTCGAGACCTCGGAACCGAAGAGGTCGAGCGACAGCGAGTAATGCAGGTTGATCTTCTTCTGGATGGTGGGCAGGTCGACAACGCCGAGTGAACGCACCTTCTCTATGTCGGTCGGATCCGCGATGCCGGCTTGGCGCATGGCCTCGCAGCTGCGCTGGATGGTGCGGCCGACGCCCGTCTCCCCGACGAACATGTGGTGGGCCTCCTCGGTCAGCATGAAGCGGCAGGTGCGCGACAAGGGATCGAACCCCGATTGCGCCAGCGATTCGAGCTGCATCTTGCCGTCGCGATCGGTGAAGAAGGTGAACATGAAGAAGGACAGCCAGTCGGGCGTCACCTCGTTGAAGGCGCCGAGCATGCGCGGGGCATCCTGCGAGCCCGAGCGTCGGCGCAGGAGTTCATCGGCCTCCTCGCGCCCGTCGCGGCCGAAATATTTGTGCAAGAGATAGACCATCGCCCAAAGATGGCGCCCCTCCTCCACATTGACCTGGAAGAGGTTGCGCATGTCGTAGAGCGAGGGCGCGGTCTTGCCGAGATGGCGCTGCTGCTCGACGGAGGCCGGCTCAGTATCGCCCTGCACCACGATGAGGCGGCGCAGCATGGCGCGATACTCGCCAGGCACCTCCTGCCAGGCGGCCTCGCCGAGATGGGCGCCGAAATTGACCTTGCGCCCCTCCTCTTGCGGAGCGAGCAGCACCCCCCAGCGATATTCCGGCATGCGCACATAATCGAACTTGGCCCAACCCTTGGGGTCGACCGAGATGGCCGTGCGCAGATAGACCAAAGCTTCCTGGAAGCCCTCGGGCCCCATATCCTTCCACCAGTCGAGATAGCCCGGATGCCAGCGCTCGAGCGCCTTGAGCACCTGGCGATCCTGCGCGAGATCGACATTGTTCGGAATCTGGGTGGAATAATCGACCTTTTGGATATCCATCATCGGTTGCGCTCCGCTCTCCATGTCTCACTTCGAAGGACAAGCGCCTTGAGCAAGGGTGTCCCGCCGCATTGTCCTTAGGCGAACCGGCTGCCGCTTCGCCGCAAGCCGCTCTAGACGCGCCGCGTGTCGAAGACCGGTTTCTGGCCGGTGCCGTAACGGCGTAGCGCCCCTTCTTCACCCACCGCATTCGGGCGCTGGAAGATCCAGTTTTGCCAGGCGGTCAAGCGTGCGAAGATCTTGGATTCCATGGTCTCGGGCCCGGCGAAGCGCAGATTGGCCTCCATGCCGGTCAAGCTGTCGGGAGAGAAGCTCCTGCGCTCCTCGAGGAACACCCTGATCTCGTCATCCCAGTCGATATCGTCGAGGGCGAAGGTCACGAGCCCCTGAGCTTGCGCGGTTTCGGCCCCTATCTCCTCCCCGATCGAGGCCTTCGCCCGCTCGACCTCGCCTGGCTCTCCAAGGAAGCGCGTCTGCAACCGCGTCAGCCCATTCGCCATCGGGTAGGCGCCGAAATTGCCTGGGGTGAGCGCGAGATGAGCAGGCGGACGATTATCCCCTTCCCGCTCGCCGATGAACATATAGGCCCGGTCGGCGGCGAAGACGATCTCGGCAAGCGTGCCGGCGAAGCAGGAGCCGGGCTCGATGAGGGCGACGAGGGTGCGCGAGGTCATGTCGAGCCGCTTGAGCACGCGTTTCCACAACAGCCTGATCTCGCGGGTGAGCCAGTGGTCGCGATGGGCATCGAGAAAAGCCTCATAGGCCAGCACGTTCCCGACCAGGCCCTCCGATTTGAAGAGGATGACCGCGGTTTCGAACTCGTTGTTGCGGATGTCGAGGATCGCATCGTCGAGCTCGCGGGCGAGTTGCAGCGGCCAGAACCTCGCTCCCAGCGCCACCATGTCCTCGAGGGTCGCGGGCGGGGCGGTGCTGCATTCGCGCAGCGTGATCGTGGCGATGCGCTCGGCCCGGCTGAACTCGACCGACAGCGATTCATAGTCGATGGCGTCCGGCGAGATCCGTCGTTCGATCGGAGTGAGCGCAATCCCCGCGGCTTCGCTCGGCCGGCGGGATTTCGCGGCGAATTCGCGCGCCCGCTCGGCGACCAGCGCCTCCAGGCGCGTGCTTGGCGCGATCTCGTCGACGAGGCGCCATTCGACGGCCCGCTTGCCCTTGACGCCCTCCTCGGTGGTGCAGAAAACATCGGCGCGGTCGCGGCGCACCTTGCGTTTGTCGGTGACGCGCGTCAGCCCGCCCGTGCCCGGCAGTACGGCAAGCAGCGGCACCTCCGGCAGGGCGACTGAGGCCGACCCGTCGTCGACGAGGATGATGTGGTCTGCGGCGAGCGCGAGCTCGTAGCCACCGCCCGCCGCGGTGCCGTTGATCACGCAGATCGTTTGCAGGAAGGAATGCTCGCTCGCATCCTCGATCGTGTTGCGTGTCTCATTGGTGAACTTGCAGAAATTCACCTTGTGGGCGTGCGACGATCCGGCCAGCATGCGGATATTGGCGCCCGCGCAGAACACCCGGTTCTTGGCCGATCGCAGCAGCACGACCTTCGCCGACGGATGCTCGAATCTGAGCCGCTGCAGCGCGTCCGCGAGCTCGATATCGACCCCGAGATCATAGGAGTTGAGCTTGAGCTCATAGCCCTCGAACAGGCCGCCCTTTTCGTCGACATCCATGGTCAGCGTGGCAATGTCGCCATCGACGACGAGGCGCCAATGCTTGTAGCGGCCGGGCTCGGTCGAGAAATCGATGCGATCGCCACCATCCGCCAATTTGCGCTGGGCTTCCGCCATCTCTGAACTCTCTCAAAATTGGTATTCTGCATTATATTGCAAGACGCCATGCCAGTCCAGCATGCATTATAATTCACTTTTGGCTTGAACGCGCAAGAACGAAAATATAAAATCGCTAGCATGCGCCGACAAATTCCCAGACTGGACCAGCAAGGGGCCGACGCGCAGGACCGTTCCGACCTGCCCCATCCCGCGCCTGCGTCGGCTTGCCCCGCTCGCGAAGACGCGAGCGACGCCATGGCCGCGCCGGCCGGCCGAGATCGCGCCCGGGACGACGCCTTTCTCGCCAAGATCGGCCGAAGAGTACGCCGCATGCGCGCCATCCGCGGCATGTCGCGCAAAGTTCTGGCACTGGGCTCGGGCGTCTCGGAACGCTATATCGCACAACTCGAAAGCGGGCGCGGCAACGCCTCGATCATGCTCCTGCGCCGAATCGCCGAGGCGATCGGCGAGCCCATGCAGGATCTCGTCGGCGAGGCCGCAGCTCAATCGCCGGAATGGAAACTGATCCGCGATCTGCTGCGGCGAGCAACGCCTGAAGCGATCGAGGACGCCAGGGCCGCGCTCGCCGGCGAGCGTCCTCGAACCGACCTCGCCGATGCGCCGGTCAGCCGCGTGGCGCTGATCGGCCTGAGGGGCGCCGGGAAATCCACGCTTGGGCGTCTCGCCGCCTCGCGCCTCGGCTGGCCGTTCCTCGAGCTCAACAAGGAGATCGAAGGCCAGACGGGTCTGTCCGTCGCCGAGGTGTTCTCGCTTTACGGCCAGGAGGGCTACCGGCGCCTCGAGCGCGCGGCGCTCGAGCGCGTCGTGGCGCGCCCTGGCGCCATGATGCTCGCCACCGCGGGCGGCATCGTGGCGGAGCCGATGACCTATCGGCTCCTGATCTCGTCCTTCTTCACGGTCTGGATAAAAGCCCTGCCTGCCGAGCATATGAGCCGCGTTCGCGACCAGGGCGATCTGCGGCCCATGGCCAACGACAAGACTGCGATGACCGAGCTCGTGACCATATTGTCGAGCCGCGAGCCGCTCTATGCGCGTGCCGGGGCAAGCGTCGATACGGCGAATTCGAGCGTCGAGGAGAGCCTCGGGCAGCTATTGAGCGTAGTCGCGGCGGCGACCTCGGATCGGCGCGATCGGATCAAGCGGTAGCTCGTCTAGCTAAGCTAGAGCCCTTCGAAGAAGTCCTTCACCTTGGCGAAGAAGCCGCTCGATTCGGGCTGGGTGTCGCTCGAGCTCTCCTTGTCGAACTCGATGAGCAGCTCGCGCTGCCGGCGTGTCAGGCTCTGCGGCGTCTCGACGACGGCCTGGATGTGCAGATCCCCGAAGTCGCGGCTGCGCAGGATCGGCATACCTTTGCCTTTCAGCCGAAACTGCTTGCCGGACTGCGCGCCTTCCGGAACGCGCAGCTTGGCTTCCCCGCTGTCGAGCGTCGGCACCGTGATGTCGCCGCCGAGCGCGGCCGTGACCATGGAGATCGGCACGCGGCAGAAGAGATCGGCCCCGTCGCGCTGATAGAAAGCGTGCGGCTTGACCGACAAGAACAGGTAAAGATCGCCCGAAGCCGCGCCCTTGACGCCGGCATCGCCCTCTCCGGCGAGACGGATGCGGGTGCCGTCCTCGACGCCCGCCGGGATATTCACGGAAAGCTGGCGCTCGCGCGTCACGCGCCCCATGCCGGCGCAGGCTGTGCAAGGGTTGTCGATCGTCTGGCCGCGGCCATGGCAGGTCGGGCAGGCCCGCTCGATCGAGAAGAAACCTTGCGTGGCGTGCACGCGGCCATGTCCGTGGCAGGTGGCGCAGGTACGGGGCTTGGCGCCGGGCTTGGCTCCAGAGCCGGCGCAGCGCTCGCAGAGCATGTTGGTCGGCACGTCGAGCGTCGCCGTCTTGCCCTTATAGGCCTCTTCGAGGGTGATCTCGAGATCAGCCCTTCGATCGGCGCCGCGCTCGCGCGCCTGGCCCCCCCGGCCTCGCTGCCTGGTGTCGCCGAAGAAGGTGTCGAAAATATCCGACATGAAGTCCGAGAAGTCTGGGCCGAATCCGGCTCCGCCCGGCGCCTCGCCCTGGGCGAAGGCCTGGTGGCCGAAGCGGTCATAGGCTGCCCGCTTCTGCCCGTCGCTCAAAACGCTGTACGCCTCGGAAGCTTCCTTGAAGCGGTCCTCGGCGGCCGGATCGTCCGGGTTGCGGTCCGGGTGATATTTGAGTGCCAGCCTGCGGTAGGCGCTCTTGATATCTTGTTCCCCGGCTTCCCGGCCGAGA
>JBIOEK010000196.1:0-7201 GCA_044445925.1 Hyphomicrobiales bacterium | reverse complement strand
GGCTTTGAGGATGCGGCGCGGCTCACGCTCGATGACGCGCGAGATCCAGGGCTTCGACACATCGAAGACGCGCTTGAGCCCCTCGACCTCGACGAGCGACGAGGCAGTCATGGGGCCAACCTGACTACCTCTCCCCGCTTGCGGGGAGAGGTTAAGTAGGGCCGTCGCCCTAACATGGGCATGTCCCAGGCGCAACTTCATGAGCTTACCTCGGAGAGGGACGCCACCGCGCCCTCAGGCTCATAGAGCCAGCAGGCCGCCTGCCTATCGCCGATAGCCAAGGGAGGCGGGCGCTCGACGCGGCAGCGCTCGAAGACATTGAGGCAGCGTGGGTTGAAAGCGCAGCCCCTTGGGATCGCGGACAGGCGCGGCATGGAGCCTGGAATCTGCGCCAGCCGCGAGACGCGGCCCTCGAGCGTCGGAATCGCGGCCATCAGCCCCTTGGCGTAAGGGTGGAGCGGCTGGCGCACCACCTCCCCGACCTTGCCGATCTCGGCGATGCGGCCCGCATACATCACCGCCACCCGATCCGCCGTCTCGGCGATGACGCCCATATCGTGGGTGATGAGCATGACGGCGGCGCCATGCTCGCGTGCCAGGCGCTTGAGCACCGCGATGATCTGGGCCTGCACCGAAACATCGAGCGCCGTCGTCGGCTCGTCGGCGATCACGAGCGAGGGTTCGCCGCAGAGCGCGAGCGCGATCACGACGCGCTGACGCATGCCGCCGGAGAATTCATGCGGATAGGCATCGATGCGGCTTTCGGCAGCCGGAATGCCGACCTCGGTGAGCAGCGCCAGCGCCCTGTCGCGCGCCTGCCTCGGCGTGAGCGTGGTATGCGTCCTGATGGTCTCGACCAGCTGGTCGCCGATCCGCAGCAGCGGGTTCAGGCTGGTCAGCGGGTCCTGGAAGATCATGCCGATGCGCCGCCCGCGAATCCTGCGCATCGCTTCCTTGGGCAAGTTGTCGATACGCTCGCCATTGAGCCTGATCTCGCCCGAGACGACGCGGCCGGGCGGATCGAGGAGCCCGATGATTGCAAGCCCGGTGAGCGACTTCCCGGCTCCCGATTCCCCCACGACGCCCAGGATTTCGCCCGGCGCGATGTCGAAGGATATGCCGTCGAGCGCCACGAGTCGGCCGCGGCGGGTGGCGAACTCGACGCGCAGATCCCTGACCGAGAGGAGCATGTCGCTCACTTCAACCGCGGGTTCAAGGCGTCGCGCAGCCAGTCGCCGAGCAGGTTCACGGCGAGCACCAAGGTCGCGAGCGTGATGCTCGGGAAGGTGACGATCCACCATTCGCCGGAGAACAGGAAATTCTGGCCGATGCGGATCAAGGTTCCAAGCGAAGGCTGGGTGGGCGGCAAGCCGACGCCGAGGAAGGAGAGCGTCGCCTCGGTGATGATGGCCAGCGCGAGGTTGATGGTGGCGATGACCAGCACCGGCCCCATCACATTCGGCAGGATGTGGCGGATGAGAATACGGGCCGGAGACAAGCCGATGAGGCGCGCCGCCTGCACGTAGTCGCGGTTCTTCTCGACGAGCGTCGAGCCGCGCACCGTGCGCGCATATTGCACCCAAAACGACAGGCCGATCGAGACGACCAAGATGCCGAAGGCCGTCTCCTCGCGGTTCTGCCCTTTGAGCAGGGCCTGCACGACCCCGTCGACAAGAAGCGCGATCAGGATCGCCGGGAAGGTGAGCTGGACATCGGCGATGCGCATGATTATCGAATCGATGCGCCCGCCCGCATAGCCCGCGATGAGGCCCAAGGTGATGCCGATCGCCCCGCCGAGCAGGACGCCAAAAAAGCCGATCAGCAGCGAGACGCGCAACCCATAGAGGATCGCCGACCAGAGATCGCGGCCCTGATCGTCGGTGCCGAGCAGGAAGCGCGGGTCGCCGCCGACCGCGAAGCGCGGCGGGGTGAGCGAATCGATCAGGAAGTTGGTCGCCGGGTCGAACGGATTGGTCGGCGCGATCAGCGAGGCGAAGACCGCAGCCAGGAAGAAGACGAGCGTCAGCACGCCTGCCGCCACCGTGATCTTCGAGGACAGGAAGCTCGCGATGAGATCGCTGTCCCAGAGGCGGCCAATGAAGGAGCTCGGCAGGGCCCCTTCGGTATTCGACAGCTCGACCGTGACCTCGCTCATCCTCGCCTCATCCTCCTTGGATCGCGACGCGCAGGCGCGGATCGACGGCCGCGTAGAGCAGGTCGACGATGAGGTTGATGACGACGAAGAGGAAGGCGATGAACAGGAGATAGGCGGCCATGATCGGGACATCGACATTCTGCACAGATTGCAGGAAGAGCTGTCCCATGCCGGGCCAGGCGAACACCGTCTCGGTGATGATGGAGAAGGCGACGATCGAGCCGAGCTGCAGGCCGACCACGGTGATCACGGGCACGAGCGTATTCTTCAAGGCGTGACGGAAATGCACTTTGCGCTCGGAGAGCCCGCGTGCCCGCGCGAAGCGGATATAGTCGGCGCGCAGCACTTCCAGCATCTCGGCGCGCACGAGGCGCATGATCAGCGTCATCTGGAAGAGAGCGAGCGTGATCGCCGGCATGATGATCGCCTTGAGGCCCGAGACGGTGAGAAGCCCCGTCGTCCACCAGGAACCGATCCGCACCACCTCGCCGCGGCCGAAGGAAGGCAGCCAGCCGAGCGTCACCGCGAACAGATAGATGAGCAGGATGCCGATCAGGAAAGCCGGCAGCGAGATGCCGATGAGCGAAATGGCCTCGAACAGCTTGGCGAGCGCGCTGTCGCGTCGCAGCGCCGTGTAGACTCCCATGGGGATGCCGGCTGCGAGCGACATGATCGAGGCGACGAATGCGAGCTCGAGCGTCGCCGGCATGCGCGCCCCGATCATATCGGCGACCGGCTGCTTGAACTGATAGGAGATGCCGAAATCGAAGCGCGCCGCGTTGCCGAGGAAGCGCACCGCCTGGATGATCGCCGAATCGTTCAGGCCGAGCTGCTGGCGCAACGCCGCCCGCTCGCTTTCGGGCGTCTCGATGCCGACCATCTGGTTCACCGGGTCGCCGACATAGCGAAACAGCACGAAAGCGATCAGCCCGACCGCGATCAGGACGCCGATTGAGGCAAACAGGCGGCGGATGACGAAAGCGATCATCTCAATGCGACCATCGGCTCCTGCCAGGCGCGGAGAAAGTGCGCGAACGACGCATGCGGCATAGCACCGATCGATCCTCGCTCAATCCAGGCGTACCCAGGCGAATTCGTAAAAATTGTCCGGCCGCTGGACTACATGAAGTTTCTTCGACACGCCCCAGGCGAGGGCCTGTTGATGCAAAGGGATGTAGCTCACATCGTCGAAAAGCGCGAGCTGCCAGGCTTGCTTGAAGATGTCGTCGCGCTTCTCCTGGTCGGGCTCTTGCAGCGCGGCGAACGCCAGCTCGTCGACTTTCGGATTGCAATAGCCGCCGAGATTGGCGGCCGCGCCGTTGCCCTTCTCGTCACGGCAGTGGAACACATAGGAGAAGGTGTTGAAGCTCTCCAGAGTCGAGGGCGTCCAGCCCTGGAGATAGAAGGAGGTATCGAAGCCGCCGGCGGCGGCGAGCCTCGCGAAATATTTCGATTTCGGCTCGGCCAGGAGGTCGATCTTGATGCCGACCCGGGCGAGCATGCCGACCACCGCTTGGCAGATGGCCTCGTCATTGACGTAACGGTCGTTTGGGCAGTTGAGCTGCACCCCGAAACCGTCGGGATAGCCCGCCTCGGCGAGCAGCTTCTTCGAGGCCTCCGGATCGAAGGGGAAGCGCTTGAAGTCCTTGGTAGCGGAAAACAGGGAAGGCGCGATCATCAAGGCCGCAGGCGTCGCGAAGCCGCGCATCACCTTGGCGACGATCCCATCCTCGTCGATCGCCTGGTAGAAGGCCTTGCGTACCCGCACGTCCTTGAAGGGATTTTTGCCCTTGATGCTCGAGTGAAGCAGCTCGGGCCTGATCTGGTCGAAACCGAGGAAGATGGTGCGCACCTCGGGCCCTGCCATCAGCTCGGTCCCCGGATTGGCGTTTACCCTCGCCTGATCGGCGAGGGGCACCGGATCCATCCAATCGATCTCGCCCGACAGCAAGGCCGCGACGCGCGTGGCGTTTGAGGCGATCGGCGTGAACACCACCTCGTCGAGATTGTGCTTGGGCGTATCCCACCAATTGGGGTTCTTCTTCCACACGGTCTTCACGCCAGGCTCATGGCTGACCAGAATGAAGGGACCGGTGCCGTTGGCGTGCAGGGCCGCATAAGGCGGGGTCGTGGCATTGATCGCGGTTGCCTCGGCGGCGCCGTGCTCCTCGGCCCATTTCCTCGAGAAGATGCCCCAAGTTTCCCACTCGGCCATCAGCAGCGGGTTCGGCGTCTTGAGAACGATATCGAGCGTATAGTCGTCGACTTTGGTCCACTCTGCGTCGGCAGGCACCCGGGCCTTGAGGTCCGAGGCGGTGCTGCGCACGCGCTGCGCGGAGAAGATAACATCGTCGGCGGTGAAGTCCTGGCCCTCGTGGAACTTGACGCCGTGGCGCAGATGGATGCGCCAATGCAGCGGATCGAGCGTTTCCCAACTCGTCGCGAGACAGGGCTCGATCCTCATGTCCTGGCCTCGCCTGACCAGGCCCTCATAGGTTGCCGACAGCACGCTGAGGCTGAAGCCCTCGTTGATCGCATATGGATCGACTGCCTTCAGCTCGCCCTGGAAGGCAAAACGCAGGGTCTTCGCGGAAATCTCGGGCGTGAGCCCGGGAGCAAGGGTCAGCGCCAGAGCGCAAAGCCCTGCCCGCGCGAGTTCACCGAGCTTCATCGTCCGCCTCCTCGTCAGGAATTTCCCATGCGCTCGCTGCTCGTCCGGCTTGCGCGACAGCGAAGCGCAAGGGAAGAGCCCGCCCGCACCGACCTCAGTCCATCTTCACCCCGGCGAAGACGTAGTAGTTGTCCGGCCGCTGCACGACATGGACCTTCTTCGATATGCCCCAGGCCAGTGCCTGCTGGTGCAGCGGAACGTAGCCCACATCGTCGAAGAGGGCGAGCTGCCAGGCCTTCTTGAAGATGTCGTCGCGCTTCTCCTGGTCGGGCTCTTGCAGGGCCTCGTTGGCGAGCTGGTCGACCTTCTGGTTGCAATAGCCCCCGATATTGTTGTGGCCGCCATTGCCCTTCTCGTCGCGACATTGGATGTTGTACTGGAAGACGTTGTAGCTTTCGAGCGTGCCCGGCGTCCAGCCGAGCAAATAGAAAGAGGTGTCGTAGCCGCCCGCTTGCAGGATGTGCGCGAAAAACTTCGACTTCGGCTCCGCCACCAGATTGATCTTGATCCCGACCCGCGCCAGCATGCCGACCACCGACTGGCAGATCGCCTCGTCGTTGACATAGCGGTCATTGGGGCAGTCGAGTTGCACCTCGAAACCGTTGGGATAGCCGGCCTCGGCGAGGAGCTTCTTCGATGCCTCGGGATCGAAGGGCATCCGCTTGAAATCACCCGCTTCCGAATAGAGCGACGGCGCGATCATCAAGGCGGCGGGCGTGGCGAGGCCGCGCATCACCTTGATTTTGATCGCCTCCTCGTCGATGGCCTGGTAGAAGGCCTTGCGCACCCGCACATCCTTGAAGGGATTCTTACCCTTGACGCTCGAATGGCCGAGCTCCGCTCGCATCTGGTCGAAGCCGAGGAAGAGCGTGCGAATCTCCGGACCGGCCATGACCTCGGTGCCAGGATTGGCATTGACGCGCGCCTGATCGGGCAGCGGCACCGGATCCATCCAGTCGATCTCGCCCGAGAGCAGGGCGGCGACGCGAGTCGCATTCGAGGCGATCGGCGTGAACACCACCTCGTCGAGATTATGCTTGGGCGTATCCCACCAATTGGGGTTCTTCTTCCACACGGTCTTCACGCCCGGCTCGTGACTGACCAGGATGAAAGGTCCCGTGCCGTTGGCATGCAGAGCCGCGTAAGGGGGCGTGGTCGCGCTCGCCGAGGTCGCCTCGGTGGCGCCGTGCTCCTCGGCCCATTTCTTCGAGAAGATACCCCAGATTTCCCATTGGTTGATGAGCAGCGGGTCGGGGGTCTTCAAAATGAAGTCGACGGTGTAGTCGTCGACCTTCACCACCTGGGCGTCGGGGGCCACGATGTTCTTCAGGTCGGAGCCCTGGGTATGCAAGCGCTGCGCCGAGAAGACGACGTCATCGGCGGTGAAATCCTGCCCCTCATGGAATTTCACGCCCTTGCGCAGATGGAAGCGCCAATGCAGCGGGTCGAGCATCTCCCAGCTCGTGGCCAGGCAGGGCTCGATCTTGAGGTCGGGCCCGCGCCGAATGAGCCCCTCATAGACCGCACCGCCCATCGCCAGGCTGAAGCTTTCCATGATCGCATAGGGATCTACGGCCTTGAGCTCGCCCTGGAAGGCGAAACGCAAGGTCTTCGCCTGTGCCTTGGGCGCGAGCGCAGGACCCGCGAGGACCGCCGCTGCGCCGAGCGCCGCGAGCGCGAGCCTGCACGCCCTCATTCCAGCCAGCATCTCAGCCTCCCTCCATCACGCGCGGGTAGCGGCGTCGCCGAAGGGAAGCCGTCGATCGAGCCCGTCCCTCGACGATCCGCAGCAAGGCGCGCCCGGCGATCGCCCGGCCTCAATCCATATTCACCCAGGCGAACACGTAGTAATTGTCCGGACGCTGGACCACATGGGTCTTTCTCGACACGCCCCAGGCCAGCGCCTGCTGGTGCAGCGGGATGTAGCCGACATCGTCGAAGAGCGCGATTTGCCAGGCCTGCTTGAAGACGTCGTCGCGCTTCTCCTCGTCGGGCTCCTGCAGGGCGGAGTCGGCGACCTGATCGACCTTGGGGTTGCAGTAGCGCGAGACGTTGTTCTGTCCGTGGCCTTTCTGGTCGTAGCAGCCGAGGATATATTGGAAGACGTTGTAGCTCTCCAGCGTCGAGGGGGTCCAGCCAAGCAGATAGAAGGAGGTATCGAAGCCGCCTGACGCCAGGACATGCCCGAAGAACTTTGATTTCGGCTCGGCGTTCAGGTTCACCTTGACGCCGACCCTGGCCAGCATGCCGACGACGGCCTGGCAGATCGCCTCGTCGTTGACGTAGCGGTCGTTCGGTCAATCGAACCCGACCTCGATCCCGTCGGGTGAGCCCGCCTCGGCGAGCAGGTTCTTGGCCGCCGCCGGGTCGTGTGG
>JBIOEK010000195.1:0-7209 GCA_044445925.1 Hyphomicrobiales bacterium | reverse complement strand
GATGTAGGCGCCGATGATCGAGCCCGCCGGCCCTCCCTTGCCGCCCCCCAGCCGCGTGCCGCCGAGCACCACCGCGGCGAAGATCGAGAGCAGGAGGGAATTGCCGACCAGCGGATCACCGGAGCCGGTCTGGGCGCTGATGAACACGCCCGCAAGGCCGTGACAGCCGCCGGCGACCACATAGGTGCGGAAGCGCACGAGATCGACGCGCACGCCGGCCGAACGCGCGGCGTTCTCGTCGCTGCCGATCGCGTAGAGAGCGGTGCCGAAGCGCGTCGACTTCAGCCACAGCCAGAGAAGGAGGAGGAAGCCGAGCAGCACGAGCGGCATCGGCAATAGATTGGGAATGGCATCGCCGAGATAGAAGGTGCCGAGGTCGGGGGCCACGAAGCCGCCGGGCTTCTCCATGACGAGCAGCGTCAGGCCCTGCAGGATGAACATGGTGGAGAGCGTCACCCCGATGGGCTGCAGGCGCATGAAGGCGATGAAAGCGCCGTTGAAGGCCCCGGTCGCCATGCCGACCCCTATTCCGGCAAAGGTCCAGAGCGCGACCGAGGCCTGCGGCGCTGCAGGGTCCATGCTCGAGGCGAGCACCACGTTGACCAGCGATATCACCGCACCGGCGGAGAGATCGAAGCCGCCGGTGAGGATGACGAGCGTTTCGCCGACGGCCGAAATGGCGAGCGTCGCCCCGCCGCTCGACAGGAAGCTGATGTCGAAATAGCTGAGCCGCCCGGCATTGATGACATCGACAAGGGCGAACAGGACAAGGAAAACGGCCGCGGCGGTCACGAGGCCGCGATGGCGGGCGAACAAGACGCCGAAGCCCGGCCGCCTGCGAAGCATCGTCCTCGAGCCGGCATGCGTGTCCGCGCTCATGCGGCGATCCCCTCGGCCGCGATGTCTCCGCCGAGCGCGGCGCGCATGATCGCGCCCTCGGTGAGCACAGCTGTGCCGATCTCGGCCGCGATCCGCCCGGCATAAAGCACGAGCACCCGGTCGCAGAGATGGACGAGCTCGGGAATCTCGGTCGAATGGAACAGGATCGAGCCGCCGGCCTCGGCATAGGCGCGCATGAGGATATAGAGCTCATGCTTGGTGCCGACATCAATGCCGCGCGTCGGGTCAAAAAGCAGTAGGATACGGCTCTCCGCGAGCAGCCATTTGGCGAGCGCGATCTTCTGCTGGTTGCCGCCGGAAAACGCCTTGACCGGCGTCCAGAGCGCCTGCCTGTCGACTTCGACGCGCTGGAAGACGTCCGCCACGGCTTGCGCCTCGCGCGCAAGCTCGATGAGATTGTGGCGGCAATATCGGTCGATGACCGGCAATGAGGCGTTGTGGGTGCCGTCGAGCTTGAGGAACAGCGCCTCGGTCTTGCGGTCCTCCGGAAGAAGGCCGATGCCGATATTGGGCCTTATCGCGTCGACCGGAGAGGTGATGGTCACGAGGCGGCCGTCGACGCGGATCTCGCCGGCGCGGATATCCGTCATGCCGAAGCAGGACAGGAACAGATCGAGCTGGCCCATGCCTTGGAGGCCGGCGACGCCGAGGATCTCGCCGCGCCTGAGCGAGAAGCTCGCCTCCTCGAGCTTTTGCCCCGCCGCCAGATCCCGGACTTCCAGCACCTCCGGCGCGGCGCCGAGCTTGTTTTGCGGACGCGGCGGGAAGGTCTGGTCGATCGAGCGGCCGATGATCATCTCGATGACGCCAGCGTCGGAGAGCTCGCCCGCATCGGCGGTCGCGATATGGCGGCCATTCCTGAGAATGGTCAATCGGTCGCAGAACGCCCTCACCTCGCGCATGCGGTGGGAGATGAAGACGATGGTGACGCCTTCGCCCTTCAACCTGACGATCACCTCGCCGAGCCAGTCGACGTCGCGGCCGGCGAGTGTCGAGGTCGGCTCGTCGAGGAGGAGGATACGCGGCTTCCTGAAGATCGCCCGCGCGATCTCGATCTTCTGCTGCACCGCGAGGTCGAGCTCCCCCACCTCGCGCCACAGCTCGATGTCGAAGCCGAGAGCGTCGAGATGCTCGCGCACCTGCGCCTCGGCCGCGCGCCTGCGGATCATCCCCGTCGGGCCCATAGGCGCGTAAGGTAGCAGCATGTTGTCGAGGACCGTGAGGTCCCGCACCAACGTCATCTCCTGGAACGCGGTCTGGATGCCGCGGGCATGCGCGATGCGGGGCGAGCGCAGCCGCATTTCCTCGCCGAAGATGCGGAACTTGCCGCGATCGGGCTCGATCAGCCCCGCTAGCAGCTTGACGATGGTCGATTTGCCGGCGCCGTTCTCACCGAGGAGGGCATGGACCGTGCCCTGCTCGATGGAAAAGCTGACGTCGTCGACCGCAACCGTTGCCCCGAAGGCCTTGCTGACCGCCTCGAGCGTGATGGCGGCGCCCTTCATCCCGTCGTCGCTCATCGATCTGCTCCGGCCGGCCGCCATTGTCCGAGGGCATGGCGGCCCGTTCGCATGCTGTTCGATTCACGCATCTTCGTGGCGCCGGAGGCGATCCTCCAAAGAAAGGGGACCCGGATGATCAATCGAAGATGTGTGCACGCGGCAGCCATTCACGTGGCAGGGCGCCGCGGCGCCCCGCCCCTTGCCGGATCGGGCTCAGTCTTCGGGCTGACCCACGAGGGCAGCGCCGAGGCCGACCTCGGGGGTCTGCTCGGAAAAGATCGAGGCGAACCAGCCGGGATTCGGCACGATCGAAGGCTTGAAGGCGTTGCAGCCCGATTTCATCTCCTGCCAGGTGCCCTCCTGGCAGAGCTTGATGGTGGCATTGGTGACGAGCGGCAGCGGCAAGATCACCGTTTTTGGAACGTCCTTTCCCTCGAGCGCCGCCACGGCGAGCTTCAGTGCCAACGCCCCCGAATAGGGCGGGGAGGCGTAGGACATGCGCGGAGCGCCGAGCGGGGCATAAGGCGACGCCGCGCCTTCCACCTCGGTGCCGGCCGGCAGCATCTGGACACGCCCGCCATTGGCTCCCTCGCCCGCGCAGGGCAGGAGTTGCGCCGCGGTCTTTCCGGCTTCGAGCTGCATCGCATTCGCCGTGTAGCAGCCGACCTGCAACCATAGCCCGCTGATGTGGTCCCAGTTCTGCGTCGCGAGGATCTTGGAAAGCTCGGTGCGGGCCACTGCCTGGCTCCACATGCCGACGGCCTCGGCCACGATCTTGATGTCCGGATGCTTGGCGAAGACCTCCTTGGCGGCCTTGGTCCGCAGTGTATCGACCGAGGTCCCCGGCACGCCGGTGAGCACGACGATGTTGCCCTTGCCGCCGAGCTTGTCGACGAGCCATTCGGCGGTCTTGCGGCCTGCCTCCTCCTGATCGATGTGGATATTGTAGGCGCAGGGCTCGGTGATCTCCGCGTCATAGGCGAACACCTTCACGCCCTTGTCGCAGGCGTTCTTCACCACCTGATTGAGCGCCGTGGGCGAGATGGGAAAGATCACGATCGCTTCGGCGCCCGCCTGGACCATCGCGTTGATCTGCTGGATCTGGCGCTGCGCATTCGGCCCGGCGACCTGCACCTTGAGGTCGACCTTGTCGACCATGCTCTTATGGGCAGCCATGGCCTTGACCATATTGGCGGCTTCCGCCTGCCAGTCATTGCCGATAAAGCTCATGCTCAGATAGATCTTGTGCTTCTGGGCCGCGTCCGCCGCCTGCGGCGCGAACAGACCGGCGGCCAGCGCGCCGGCCAGGATCCATCGCGTTCCTACCCTCATCCTTACCTCCCTCGATGCGTCCCGTCTGGTTGCGGGAGCTATTTTGTGATCATAGATCATAGACCACGATCCGTGCAAGCAGGCGCAAACTGGTGTAGAGAGGTGCTTGCCGCCAGGAATCGCAGCCGGGGAATAGCAGGGGACAGCGATGACGGACGCCATGTCGAACAGGTCGGATTTCGGCGTCGTGCCGCTGTCGCGCGATACGCTGCAGGAGCGCGCCTACCGGCAGATCTCCGACCTGATCCTCGACGGCCAGATCGCGCCCGGCCAGTCGGTGACCATCCAGAGCCTCGCGGAGGCGTTCGGCGTCAGCACCATGCCGGTTCGCGAGGCCTTGAAGCGGCTGACGGCCGCGGGCGCCCTGACCTTCCTGACGGGGCGCTCAATGGGCATTCCGCGGCTGAGCCTCGACCGGCTCGCGGATCTGCGCCGCGTGCGCCTCAACATCGAGGTGCTGGCCACGCAATGGGCGGCGCAATCGCTGCAGGCCGCCGACCTCGAACGCCTCAGCGCGCAATGCGCTCGTCTCGATCGGGCCGTCGCCAAGGAGGACGTCAAGGAATATCTACGCGCCAATCGCGCCTTTCACTTCATCGTCTACAACGCCGCGCGCTCGCCGACGCTCGTCGGCATCATCGAGACGCTGTGGCTGCAGATCAGCCCCTATTTCAATCTGCTGCATGGGTCGGGCAACTACATCACGGCGAATACGCGGCATCAGGCCATTCTCCAAGCGCTCGAGGCCCGAGATGCCGAGGCGGCGTGCGAGGGGCTACGCGCCGACATCGACGACGCCTATAGGGTGCTCTGCAGGATGCTGAGCTGAGGGAGGAATTGCGAATGGAGACGCGGGTATTCGGCCGCACGGGAACGCGGGTCTCGATCCTGGGCTTCGGCTGCGGCGCCGTGGGCGGGCTGATGGTGCGCGGCGAGCCCGCCGAGCAGGAGCGGGCGGTAGCCATGGCGCTCGAGGCGGGCGTGAATTATTTCGACACCGCGGCACAATACGGCAACGGCAAGTCGGAAGAAAATCTCGGCCGCGTGCTCGCGAAGCTGAAGCCCGCCGACGCCATTGTCGGCACCAAGGTCGGATTGCCGTCCTCGGATTTCGGCGGCATCGCGGATGCGGTCGGCCGCTCGCTCGAAGGCAGCTTACGGCGGTTGGGCCTCGAGCGGGTGGACATCTTCTATCTGCACAATCCCATCACGGAAGCTGGCGGGGGCGATGGCCTCAGTGTCCGGCAGGTGCTGGACGAGGTGGTGCCCGCCTTCGACTTGCTGCGCCGGCAGGGGAAGGCGCGATATCTCGGCTTCAGCGGGCTCGGCGACAGCACGGCGCTCGCGCAGGTGATCGAGGCGCGCGTCTTCGACGCCGCCCAGATCGTCTACAACATGCTCAACCCCTCCGCCGCGATCGCAGTGCCGGGCGACTATCCGGGCCAGGATTATCGGCGCCTGTTCGACCATACGCAGGCGGCAGGGGTCGGCGTGGTGGGCATAAGGGTGCTGGCCGGCGGCGCACTGTCGGGCTCGGCCGAGCGCCATCCGAACGCCGGCCCCGCTCCGATGCCGATCGGCTCGGCCATGAGCTATGAGCTCGACCTCGTGCGCGCGCGCCGCCTGCTGCCGCTCCTGCAGGACGGGATTGCCCTGAGCCTCACCGAGGCCGCCATACGCTTCGCCATCTCGCACAAGGCCATGGGCACCATCCTCGTCGGCATGGCGACGCCGCAGCAGTTCGAGCAAGCCTTGGCGGCGGTGCGCAAAGGCCCGTTGCCGCAGGCAGCGCTCGACCGGCTCGGAGCGCTGCAGCAGGGCTTCGCCGCCGAGGCGCGGTGATCATTCCGCCGCCATCATCAGGCCGAGCGCGCGGGCAACAGCGTGCTGCTCCGCAAGCGATAGGGTGGCGACGAGCTTGCGTTCCGTCTCGGCATGGTCACGCATGGCGGGCTCGACGACGCGACGGCCGCTGCCGGTCAGCTCCACGACAACGCCTCTGCCATCGGTCGCGTCGGCCGAACGCCGCACGAAGCCCGCCTTCTCCAGGCGGCGCAGGATATTGGAGAGGCCGCCCGAAGTGAGGATCAGGGCTTCGAGCAGGTCCTTCGGCGTCATGCGATAGGGAGCGCCTTCGACGCGCAAAGTCGCCAGCACCGCATAGGCGGGATATTTGAGCCGGTGCCTCGCCAGCGTGCGGTTGACCGTCTTCAGCATGACCTCGTTCAGGTGCAGAAGTCGGCCGACCACCGCCTTTCCCGAACAATCGATTTCCGGAAATTCGTGCCGCCAGCGGCGCATGCCGGCGCCGACCCGGTCATTCTCCCAGATCGCCGCCGATGGCTCCGCGTCGAGGCTCCGCATGACCGCCTTGCGCATCTCCCTGCTCCTCGAACTCATCTCCGAACACGGCCCGCGAGCGTCCGCGAGGCTGCCGACAAAACCCATAAGGCAGCATATCCTTCGATTATCTTTCTTGAAAGATAAAAAGGAGCGTGCTTAGATGGCGCGGACGGAGCGATGAGAGACATCCCGCCTTTCCGCGCGGCGGGTCTCCGGCAAACGCGCGGTCGCGCTTACGGTTAAGGAGTTGATCATGGTGAATGCCGCGCGCCTGACGTTGATCGCCATCTGGTCTGCGGGCTTGTCCATCGCAGCCTCCGCGCAAGCGGAGGAGTTGGTGGTGGGGTCCTTCGGCGGCTCCTTCGCCGACAACGTCAAGGCCTGCCATGTCGCAGCCTTCGAGAAGGCGACGGGCGCAACCGTGGCTCTCAAGCTCGGCAACTCATCGCAATTCGCGGCAGCGATCCGGGCCGCTGGCGGCAATTCGGACATGGATGTCGTCTTCATCGACAACTCGCTCGCCGTGCAGATCAGGAACGAGAAGCTCAACGAGACGATCGACCGCGGCAAGCTGACCCATGCAAGCGAGGTCATTGCCAATGCCTGGGGTGTCGACAATTCCTATGTGGTCGCCATGGTGAGCGCGACGACGCTAGTCTACAATCCCAAGTTCGTGAAGACGCCACCCACCTCGTGGCTCGATCTCTTCGATCCGCAATATGCGGGCAAATACGCCATCGGCGACTTCAGCGGCACCTCCGGCTGGCAGTTCTTCCTCGCCTTGAACAAGATCAAGGGCGGCACGCTCGACAATATCGACCCCGGTATCGAGGCGATCAAGCCGCTCGCGAAGGGCTCGGCGGTTCTCTACACGCAGGCCGATCAGATCGTCTCGCTGTTCGAGCGCGGCGAGATCGTCATCGCCGCCTGGTATCCGGATCGTGCCGGCGTCGCCGCCGATAAGGGCCTGCCGGTCGCGGTCGCCTATCCGAAGGAAGGCGCCGTCGGCATCCTTCCGGCCGTCCTCATTCCCAAAGGCACCAAGAAGCTCGACCTCGCCCATAAGTTCATCGATGTCGTCTTATCCTCGGAAGGCCAGAAATGCTTCTCCGAAAAGGCCTATATCGGCTCG
>JBIOEK010000194.1:0-7234 GCA_044445925.1 Hyphomicrobiales bacterium | reverse complement strand
GGCAAGTCCGTCTATGGCGCAAAGCTCGGCATCTTGATGCTCGAGGCGCGCTTTCCGCGTATCCCCGGCGATATGGGCAATGCCGGGACCTGGCCCTTTCCGGTACTCTACAAGGTCGTGCCGGGCGCGTCGCCCGACCGGGTCGTGCGCGGGCGCGCCAGCGGCCTGCGCGATGCCTTTCTCGACGCGGCGCAGGAGCTCGTGAGGCTCGGCGCCGACGGCATCACCACGAATTGCGGCTTCTTGTCGCTCTATCAGGCAGAGCTTGCCGCCCACGTCGGCGTGCCGGTCGCCACATCGAGCCTGATGCAGGCCGCGATGATCCAGGCCACCTTGCCGGCCGGCCGGCGCGTCGGCATCCTGACCATCTCGGCGGCCTCCCTCACCAAGGAGCATCTCGCCAAGGCCGGAGTGCCCGAGGGCACGCCGGTGATCGGCACGGATGGCGGCGCCGAATTCACGCGCGCCATCCTCGGCGACGAGGTGAGGCTCGACGTCGCGGCCGCCGAGCGCGACATTCTCGAGGCCGGCGAGGAGCTCGTGGGGCGCCATCCCGAGGTCGGCGCGGTGCTGCTCGAATGCACCAACATGGCGCCCTATGCGCTGGCGCTCTCCGAGCAGCTCTGCCGCCCGGTTTTCGACATCGTGAGCTTCGTGAGCTGGTTCCATGCCGGGCTCAGGCCGCGCGAATTCGGCTATCCGGCAAGCGCACCGAGGATCATGACGGGAAGACCCTGGCGTGAGCGCTGAGCGCCGCGCGCGATGATCACCGATCCTTGGTTCTACCTCGCCGCGGTTCCCGCCGTGATCATCCTCGGCCTGGCGAAGGGCGGGTTCGCCGGCATTGGAACCTTGGCGACCCCGATCGTCGCGCTCGCCATCCCGCCGGTGCAGGCGGCCTCGATCCTCCTGCCCATCCTGATCGTGCAGGACGTCTACAGCCTCTATGTCTATCGCCGCCATTGGGATGCCTTCAACCTGAAGGTGCTGCTTCCCGGTGCCGTCCTCGGGGTGGGCGCAGGCTATCTCCTGGCCGCGCGCCTGCCGGCGGAAGGCGTGGGCTTCGCCGTGGGAGCGATCTCCATCGCTTTCGGGGCGCGTCAGCTATTGCAGCGGTCCCACATAGCCGTGCCCGGAAGGCGGCCGAACAGGCCCGCCGGCTGGTTCTGGGGGGCGGTGTCGGGCTTCACCAGCATGATCTCGCATGCCGGCAGCCCGCCCTTTCAAATCTATGTCATGCCCCAGAAGCTCGACGCCCGCGTCTTCGTCGGCACGAACGTCTTGTTCTTCGCGGCGGTCAACTGGATCAAGGTTCCCCCCTATCTGGCGCTCGGCCAGTTCACGCGCGGCAATCTCGTGACCTCGGTGGCCCTGTTCCCGCTCGCGATCATCGCGACCCGCCTCGGCGTGGTGCTGATGCAGCGCTTCTCGAAAGAGGGCTTCTATGTCGTCAGCTACTGGCTGATGATCCTCATCGGCCTCAAGCTCGTCTTCGACGGCATGGCGGCGATTTGAGGGCGCTTTCAAGGAACGGCCGTGCCCTGTATGACTGAGGTTCTGATGGCTCGGGGAGATTCGCATGAAGCGGCTCGAGGGCAAGGCTGCCTTCGTCACGGGAGCGGCACAAGGCTTCGGCCAGGCGATCGCGGAGACCTTCGCGCGCGAGGGCGCGCGGGTCGCCATCGCCGATCTGCAGAAGGACAAGGCCGACGCGGTCGCGCAGGCGATCGGCAAGAGCGCCTTGTCTCTGCGCTGCGACGTGTCGCAGGCCGCCGATGTCGAAGCGGCGGCGAAGGCCGCGATCTCAGCCTTCGGGCGCATCGACATCCTCGTCAACAATGCCGGCATCACGCATCGCAACCAGCCCATGCTCGATGTCGGCGAGGCCGAGTTCGACAAGGTCTTCGCCGTCAATGTGAAGTCGATCTATCTCACGGCCAGGTCCTTCGTGCCGCATTTCCGCGAGAAGGGCGGCGGCGTCATCGTCAATATAGGCTCGACGGCAGGCATCAGGCCGCGTCCCGGCCTTGCCTGGTACAATGCCACGAAGGGGGCGGTGAACCTGCTCTCGAAGTCCATGGCGGTCGAGCTGGCGCCGAACAATATCAGGGTAGTGGCCCTGGCTCCCGTTGCCGGAGAAACGCCGCTGCTCGCGCTGTTCATGGGAGAGGATACGCCGGAAAAGCGCGCCGCCTTCCGGGCAAGCGTGCCGCTCGGGCGCCTGTCGCTGCCGCAGGATATCGCCAACGCGGCACTGTTCCTGGCCTCGGATGAAGCCTCCATGATCACGGGCTCGGTGCTCGAGGTCGATGGCGGGCGTTGCGTCTGAGGCCCGGATGCCCGGCCAACTGCGTAAACGCCTGGCGAGCTACCGCAACCCGCGCAACCTGACGCGCCTGCATCTGGCGCACTATGTCCGGCGCTACGGTTTCGAGATCGGCGACCATTCCTACGGCGCCCCGAAAATCCGCTGGTGGGGAGAGAAGGCGCGCCTGGCCATGGGGCGCTTCTGCTCGATCGCCGACCATGTCGAGATCTTCCTCGGGGGCAACCACCACACCGAATGGGTGACCACCTATCCGTTCCCGTCCTTTCCCAAGCAATGGCCGAAGGCGCCGCGCATCGACCCGATCGCACCCGCGCGGGGCAATGTGACGATCGGCTCGGATGTTTGGATAGGCGCCGGAGTGGCCATCCTGGCCGGCGTCACCATCGGGCATGGCGCCATCATCGGCGCGCGCGCGGTGGTCACGGCCGATATCCCTCCCTATTCCGTCACGGTCGGCAATCCGGGGCGTGTCGCACGATTGAGGTTCTCGGCGATGCAGATCGCCGGCCTGCTGCAGACCGCCTGGTGGGACCTCGACGATGCGGCCATCAGCGAGCTTTCGCCGCTTCTCATGAGCGCCGACGTGGATGAGCTGATCGAAGTGGTGCGGACCCTGCGCTCTCAAGTCGCACGGACGAAAATCGCCGTGAGCCGCTCAGAGGGAACCAATCGCCCGCTCACGCGTTGATGCACGGTACGTCCGGCTATGAGCCGGCGAAGCGTTCCGACTTGCGAGGGATCGATGTCAATCGCTGAAGCTATCTCGCCGCATATCCCCTATTTGCGCCGATTTGCGCGCGCCCTCGCCGGTTCCCAAGCCAGCGGCGACGCCTATGCGCTGGCAACGCTCGAAGCGATCGTTGCCGATCCGAAGGAACTCGATCAAGCCTTCGACATGCGTGCCGGGCTCTACCGCATATTCCTGGCGCTCTGGGGGTCCATCCGCTTGAACGTTCAGGCGCGCGACGAGCAAAGGACCAGCCTAGCCCAGGTCGCCGACCGCAGTCTCGAAGCGATCACGCCACGCCCGCGCGTGGCGTTCCTCCTGAGCGCGCTCGAAGGCTTCGACAGGGACCGCGTCGCCTATGCGCTCGGGTGCTCCGCCGAGGAAGCCTCTGAGCTGATCGACGAGGCGGCTCGCGAGATCGCGGCGCGGATCGCCACCGATGTGCTCATCATCGAGGATGAGCCGGTCATCGCCATGGATATCCAGGCCGTAGTGGAGCGGCTCGGCCATCGGGTGGCCGGCATCGCACGAACCCGCGCCCAGGCCGTGCGGGAGGCCGCGCGCACGAAGCCGGGATTGATCCTCGCCGATATTCAGCTCGCCGACAAAAGCTCCGGTCTCGACGCGGTCAACGACATCCTGGAGGACTTCGAGGTGCCGGTCGTGTTCATCACCGCCTATCCGGAGCGGCTGCTGACCGGCCAGAAGCCCGAGCCCACCTTCCTGCTGACCAAGCCTTTCAACGACGACACGTTGAAGGCGGTGATCAGCCAGGCGCTCTTCTTCGACCACAAGACCGGAAAGGCCGGCTCGGCGCGCCCGAAGAGGGCTGCCGCGCATTAGCTATCGGAGTCATTCCTCGAGAACTTGCCCTTCGACGCCAGCCCCCATGAAGGCGGGAACCGCTTTGCGCCAAGGCGATGCGTCTTCAAGATCCGCAATTGATGATGACGGAATTGCCGTTCTTGTCGTCGGTGAGGAGCGTGCCGACGCTGTCTGTGATGTCCTCGGCGTTCGCCTTGCGATAGGCCAGGAGGCGAGGATAGCCGTTCGATTGGCACCAGCTCTGCGCTACCAGCGAGCCGCAGGCTTCCCCGCTCGTGAGGCACTCGCTGATCCCGTAGCCGTCGCCGGCGCTGATCACGGTGCTGCTTGGGCCTTGGACCGCAGCCGACGACAGAGGCTCGTAGGACAAGAGGCCGGCCGACACCAAAATGCCGGCGCCCCACATCATCGCTTGGCGCATTCTTGGAACTCACTGGCTCGAGCCGCGATCGGCTAAACTTGTCAGCAAATTCCTTTAGAAACGTTAAGTTCCAGGGCGAGGAGATGGCGGGTTGCGAACCATAACCTTCGAGACGATCGCCGGATCGCAGTAGAATATGCGGCAAATCAATGCTTTAGACAGTGACACCGTGGCCGGATAGCCGGCAGCGACACTCGCCGTGTCGTTAAGAAAGTCCTAACATCAAGGCCGGACCGGGGCGCCGCCGCTACCGCGGCCGCCCTCCGAGGTCGCTGATATTGGCTCGCGAATAGCTCTTGACCCTGGCGCGACGCGGCGCGATAGAGAGCCCATGCTCACGCGTCGCGCCCTTTGTCCGATCGTCGATCCTTGTCGCTAGCCGTCGCGCTGTCGCGCGACGATTCCATGCAGGATTGAGACCAGGTAGGCTGCCGCGGAACTTTCCCCATGACCTTGAAGCTCTACGACACGCTCACGCGCAAGAAGCGCGAATTCGAGCCGATCGACGCCAATAATGTGCGCCTCTACGTTTGCGGCGTGACGGTCTACGACTTCGCCCATATCGGCAATGCCCGTCCGATGATCGTCTTCGACGTGTTGTTCCGCTTGCTGCGCCACCTCTATGGCGACACGCACGTCACTTACGCGCGCAACATCACCGATGTCGACGACAAGATCAACGAGCGCGCGGCGCGTGATTTTCCAGATCTTGCCTTGAACGAGGCGATCCGGCGCGTCACCGAGGCGACCACGAAGCAGTTCCATGAGGATGTCGCCGCGCTCGGCAGCTTGACCCCGAGCGTCGAGCCGCGGGCCACCGAGCATCTCGAGGAGATGCGCGACATCATCGAGCGGCTGGTGGAAGGTGGCTTCGCCTATGTGGCCGAGGGTCATGTATTGTTCTCGCCGGCCGCGATGGACGCGGCAGCGAAGAACGGCACGCTTCCCCATTACGGGGCGCTCGCCAATCGCTCGCTCGACGAGATGCTCGCAGGCGCCAGGATCGAGGTCGCGCCCTATAAGCGCGACCCGATGGATTTCGTGCTGTGGAAGCCCTCGAAGCCGGGCGAGCCCGGCTGGCCCTCGCCCGCCGGGATCACGGTGCCCGGCCGGCCCGGCTGGCATATCGAATGCTCGGCCATGGCTTGGAAGCATCTCGGCGAGACCTTCGACATCCATGGCGGGGGTATCGACCTCGTCTTCCCCCACCACGAGAACGAGATTGCGCAGTCGTGCGCAGCCTTCGGCCGCCGGCTGATGGCGAATTACTGGATGCATAACGGCTTCCTGCAGGTCGAAGCACAGAAAATGTCGAAGAGCCTGGGGAATTTCGTGACCATCAACGAGCTTCTCACCACCGAAGTGTTTGGCGGTCGAAAATGGCCGGGCGCGGTGCTGCGCCTAGCGATGTTGATGACAAATTATCGCTTGCCAATCGACTTTACGCTATCGCGTCTCAGGGAAGCCGACACCCGCCTTCGCCGCATGCATCTGGCCTACAAAACGTACGAGCACGTGGAGCCTGGTGGGGACATCAAACGGTTCTTGGACTTCTTGAAGGATGACCTCAACACCGATGGAGCGCTTAAGGAGCTTGCGCGGCTAACCCATAATGCCTTGGGCGTGGTTGGGGTTTCTGATGAGATAGCTGGCGAACCCAATCCTCCGGTCGGAGCCGAGGCCGCCAAGCGGATGTTGAAAGCAGCTCACTTCATTGGGTTGCTGGCCGAAACTCCAGCGCAGCAAAGGGCGATGCAAATATCCCTGGTGGGTGTCGATGAGACAACCGTTAGCGAGCTAATTTCCCAGCGCAAGGCGGCGCGGGAACGCAAGGATTGGAAGGAGTCCGATCGCATCCGCGACGAGCTTCTCGCCATGGGCGTCACGCCGAAGGACAACAAGGACGGTACCACTACCTGGGAGGTGAAGCGGTGAGGCGCTCTTGTCACTTTGCAGTGAGATGCGCGCATGCCATAGCCCCTTCGCGGGGACAGGCTTGGCACTAGAATTCTCCTGGCTCGCCAGGCCGGCCCCTATCTGCTAACACGACGCCGCTTCAATCCGAGTAGAGGCCCATGCAGAAATTCACCACCCTGACCGGCGTCGCGGCTCCCTTGCCGATGATCAATGTCGACACCGACAAGATCATCCCCAAGCAATATCTCAAGACCATCCAGCGCACCGGTCTCGGCAAGGGCCTATTCGCCGAGATGCGCTACAAGGAGGATGGATCGGAGAACCCCGATTTCGTGCTCAACAAGCCGGCCTACCGCGACGCCAAGATGATCGTGGCCGGCGAAAATTTCGGCTGCGGCTCGTCACGCGAGCATGCGCCCTGGGCGCTCGCCGATTTCGGCATACGCTGCGTCATCTCGACGGGCTTCGCCGATATCTTCTACAACAACGCGTTCAAGAACGGCATGCTGCTGATCAAGGTGAGCCCGCAGGACATCGAGAAGCTTTTCGACGACGCGGAGCGTGGCGCGAACGCCACCTTGACGGTCGATCTCGAAAGCCAGGAGATCCGCGGACCCGATGGCGGGGTCGTGCGCTTCGACATCGATCCGCATTTGAAGCACTGTCTCTTGAATGGTCTCGACGATATCGGTCAGACCATGCAGAAAAAGGATAGTATCAGCGCCTATGAGAAGAACGCCGAGGCAACGCGGCCCTGGCTGTGACCGAGCCGAGATCCGCTGACGCGGCCGCGCCGCCAGGCACGGCATGAGCGATCTCGGAGCGCCGCCGGCGGCGCAAACGCGCCAGCCCGAGCCCCTCCCGTGGACGAGAATTTCGGCCTGGCCGGCCTGGACCGGGCCGCTGCCCGGCATTGCGCTTACCTTTACCATTGCGACGCTAGCCTTTATCCTGCGGTTCATCCCGGGCGTCTCGACCTTCAGCGCGCTGATCCTGGCGATCCTGATCGGCATCG
>JBIOEK010000193.1:0-7247 GCA_044445925.1 Hyphomicrobiales bacterium | reverse complement strand
CTCCCCGGCCGCCCCACCAGCCGGCAATGCAGCCCGACCGACATCATCTTCGGACGCTCGGCGCCCTCCTGATGCAGAGTGTCGAGCGTGTCCTTGAGATAGGCGAAGAACTGATCGCCCGAATTGAAGCCCTGAGGCGTCGCGAAACGCATATCGTTGGCATCGAGCGTGTAGGGCACTGCGAGCTGGGGGCCGTGCGGGCCCTCGAGCCAATAAGGCAATTCATCCGCATAGCTGTCGGCGAGATAGAGGAAGCCCTGCTCCTCCATCGCCAGCGGAATGGTGTGGACCGAGGAGCGCCCCTGGTAGAAGCCGAGCGGCCGCGATCCGGTGAGCTGCGAGTGGACGGCGATCGCCTCCTCGATATGCTTGCGCTCCTCTTCGGCGCTCGCATCCTTGTAGTCGATCCATTTGAGGCCGTGGCTCGCGATCTCCCAATCCGCCTCTCGCATCGCGGCGACCGCTTCGGGGTTGCGCGCCATCGCGGTCGCGACCCCGAACACCGTGACCCTCACGCCGCGCCCGGTGAACATGCGCCACAAGCGCCAGAATCCTGCGCGAGAGCCGTATTCGTAGATCGATTCCATGTTCATATGGCGCTGGCCGGGCCAGGGCGCAGCACCCACGATCTCCGACAGGAAGGCTTCCGAGGCCTTGTCGCCGTGCAGGATATTGTTCTCCCCGCCCTCCTCATAATTGATGACGAATTGCAAGGCGACACGAGCGCCGCCCGGCCAATCGGGATTGGGCGGATCGCGCCCATAGCCGATCATGTCGCGCGGATAGGGAGGAGCCTCGCCTGGCATCAGTCTTGCGGGAAGCACAATTCTTGCGAGAAGAACCTGCGCGCTACGAGAAAGCCTTTCATGCAACCTCTTGCCAAATCTAATCTTGCAAAGCCCGCCGAATGGATGTCTCCTTCCATTTTGACCAATCATCGGCAAGGCGCAAGTCGCCGATAAGCATCGGAGGAGTGAATTGCCGAAGGCGCGTGCCGCCGATCAGCGACCGATGAGCGGGCGATTGACGACGCATGTGCTCGACTTGAGCGCCGGACGCCCAGCAGGCGCGATGGAGATCGTGTTGCATCGCATCGAGGTGCATCGCCTCGACGGCGACCGTCGGCGCGAGATCAAGCGCACCGTGACCAATGCCGATGGACGTTGCGACGAGCCGCTCCTCGCCGGAGACGATATGGTCATCGGCCGCTACGAGATCGTCTTTTTCGCCGGGCGCTATTTCCGCGAGACCGGCTTGGCCCTGCCGGAGCCTGCCTTCCTCGAGGAGGTGCCGGTTCGCTTCGGCATCGCCGATGCGGACGCCCATTATCACGTGCCGCTGCTCGTCTCGCCTTACGGCTATTCGACCTATCGGGGGAGCTGAGAGGTGACCAAGCCTCGCGACACGCTGCGCTTCCTGTTCGGCGACGAGCTGCGCGAGCTCAAGGGCTTCGACCCGACGCTCACTATTCTCGACTGGCTTCGCCTCGATGAGCGCAAGCCCGGCACCAAGGAAGGCTGCGCCGAGGGCGATTGCGGCGCCTGCACCGTCGTGGTCGGCCGCCTCACCGGCAAGACGCTTCGCTATCGCGCCGTCAACGCCTGCATCGCCCCGCTCGCCTGCCTCGACGGGCGGCATCTGATCGCGGTCGAGCATCTCAAGCAAGGCGCGATCCTGCATCCCGTGCAGCAGGCGATGGTCGAGCATCACGGCTCGCAATGCGGTTTCTGCACGCCCGGCATCGTGATGTCGCTCTTCGCGCTGTGGCTCAACGAGGAGGATGCCGGCGAGGCACGCATCGAGGACGCGCTCGCCGGCAATCTCTGCCGCTGCACCGGCTACCAGCCGATCATAGCGGCCGGCCGCGCCATGTTCCGCATGGGGGCGCAGGCGAAGGCAGCCTGGCGCGCCGGAGCCGCGGCCATCGCCAAGCGCCTTTCGGCTCTGCGCGATGACCTCGATTTGGAGATCGCCAGGGACGGCCGCCGCTTCATCGCGCCGGCGAGCCTCGATCAATTCGCCAGGACCTATGCGCGCCATCCCGATGCCACCATCATCGCGGGTGCGACCGATGCGGGGCTTTGGCTAACCAAGGAGATGCGCGTCCTCGACATGGTGATCCATCCGGGACGCGTCGCCGCGCTCGAAGGGATCGTGGACAAGCGCGGTGCGCTTCGCATCGGTGCCATGACCAGCCTTTTCGACGCGGCCGAGGCGCTCGGCCGGCTGCACCCGCATCTGCGCGAGCTGATGCGTCGCTTCGGCGGCGAGCAGATCAGGAATGCCGGCACGGTCGGCGGCAATATCGCCAACGGCTCGCCCATCGGCGATCTGCCGCCTGCCCTCATCGCGCTCGGCGCGACTCTGGTGCTGCGGCGGGGAGCGAAGCGGCGCGAGCTGCCGCTCGAGGATTTCTTCCTCGCCTACAGGAAGCAGGATCGTCGCGCGGGCGAGTTCGTGGAAGCGGTGCAGGTGCCGAAGCTTTCCTCGTCGGCGCTCTTCCATGCCTCGAAGATCAGCAAGCGCTTCGACGAGGATATCTCGGCGGTCTGCGGCGCCTTCCGCCTCATGCTCGGCAAAGGCGGCCGCGTCGTCGAGGCGCGTCTCGCCTATGGCGGCATGGCGGGCACCCCGAAGCGCGCCTCGCAGGCCGAGGCGTCTCTGCTCGGCAAGCCCTGGGGCGAGGAGGCAGCCGAGCGCGCCGCGACAGCGCTCGAGCGCGACTTCCAACCGCTCGACGATTGCCGCGCCTCGGCACGCTACCGCATGCTGTGCGCGCAGAACCTCCTGCGCCGCTTCGCGATCGAGAGCGGCGAGGCCGAGGTGGAGACGCGTGTTGCCGGCGAGCTCTCGCGAGCCCATTTCCAGAGGTCGGCGGCCATCGACGCGCCGCCCCGAGGGCTCTAGACGATGATCGATCGCTCCAGCCCTGCCGATGAGAGGCGAAATCCGGCTGGCGACGGAAGAAACCGCCAGCGGGAAGCCTCCGCCCCCGATCATGCCTTGCCGCCAAAGGCGCATTCGCCTTCCGCAAGCAAGGCGCGCTGCGTCGCGAAAGGCGCGATGCATCAGGCGCTTCCCCATGACTCCGCCCATAAGCATGTGTCAGGCGAGGCGCTCTATATCGACGACCTGCCCGAGCCGGCCGGGATCGTGCATGCCTATTTCGGGCTCGCCGAGCGCGCCCATGCCAAGATCGTCTCGCTCGATCTCGATGCCGTTCGCTCGGCGCCGGGCGTCGTCATGGTCCTCACGGCCGCCGATATTCCGGGCCTGAACGACATCAGCTCGACCGGACGCCATGACGAGCCGCTGCTCGCTTCCGAGCTCGTCTCCTATCACCACCAGCCGATCTTCGCGGTCGTCGGCGAGACCCGTGACGCGGCGCGCCGCGCCTGCCTTGGCGCCAAGGTGACCTATGAGGAAATGCCCGCCATCGTCACTGTCGAGGATGCGCGGCGCCTGAACTCCCCCTTCGTCACCGAGCCGCTGAAGCTCGAGCGCGGCGATGTCGCGACGGCGATGCTGGAAGCTCCGTGCCGGCTGAAGGGCTCGATGCGGGTCGGCGGCCAGGAGCATTTCTATCTTGAGGGTCAGGTGGCGCTGGCCGTGCCGGGCGAGGATGAGGACGTGCTCGTCTATTCCTCGACGCAGCATCCAAGCGAGATCCAGCACATGGTCTCACATGTGCTCGGCGTGCCGTCGAACGCCGTGACGGTCGAGGTGCGCCGCATGGGCGGCGCCTTCGGCGGCAAGGAGACGCAAGGCAATGCCTTTGCCTGCATCGCGGCGCTCGCGGCCAAGAAGCTCGGCCGCGCCGTGAAATGCCGCCCCGACCGTGATGACGACATGGCGATCACCGGCAAAAGGCATGATTTCCTCATCGATTACGAGGTCGGCTTCGACGATCGGGGCGTGATCGAGGCCGTCGAGATGATCTATGCGGCGCGCTGCGGCTTTTCGGCCGATCTTTCAGGCCCGGTCACGGACCGGGCGCTCTTCCATGCCGATAATTGCTATTTCTATCCTGCCGTGCGCGCCGTGTCGGAGCCCTATAAGACCAATACCTGCTCCAACACCGCCTTCCGCGGCTTCGGCGGGCCGCAGGGCATGCTGGGGGCCGAGCGCCTGATCGAGGAGATCGCCTTCGCCACCGGGCTCGATGCGCTCGATGTGAGGAAGCGCAACTTCTATCGCGACGGCGAGCGCGACATCACGCCCTATCACCAACGCGTCGAGGACAATGTCATCGCCGAGATCGTCGAGAGGCTGGAGGCGAGCTCCGGCTATCGCGACCGCCGCCGAGCGATCCGCGAGGCGAACGCCAAGAGCCGCATCGTCAAGCGCGGCCTTGCGCTCACGCCGGTGAAGTTCGGCATCTCGTTCACGGCCACCTGGTTCAACCAGGCAGGCGCGCTGGTGCATGTCTACACGGATGGCTCGATCCATCTCAGCCATGGCGGCACGGAGATGGGCCAGGGTCTCTATATCAAGGTCGCCCAGGCGGTGGCCGACGAATTCCAGGTCGATCTCGAACGCGTCAAGATCACCGCGACCACGACCGGCAAGGTGCCGAACACCTCGGCGACTGCGGCCTCCTCTGGCTCCGACCTCAACGGCATGGCGGCGCAGGCGGCGGCGCGCACCATCAAGGAGCGTCTTTCGGCCTTCGCGGCCACGAAATGGGAGGCGAAGCTTGAGGATGTCGTGTTCCATGACGGATGCGTCCGGGCGCCCGGACACAGCATAAGCTTCGAGGAGCTGGTGCGCGAAGCCTATATGGCGCGCATCCAGCTTTCGGCCGCCGGCTTTTACAAGACGCCGAAAATCCATTGGGACCGCAAGGCCGGAAAGGGCCATCCCTTCTACTATTTCGCCTATGGGGCGGCGGTGAGCGAGGCCGCCATCGACACGCTGACCGGAGAGTATCGGGTGGAGCGGGTCGATATCCTCCATGATTGCGGGCGCTCGCTCAACCCCGCGATCGATCGCGGCCAGATCGAGGGCGGCTTCGTGCAGGGCATGGGCTGGCTGACGACCGAGGAGCTGTGGTTCGACAAGGAGGGGCGGTTGTGCACCCACGCACCCTCGACCTACAAGATTCCCGTCGCCTCCGACCGCCCGCTCGAGTTCAATGTCAAGATCTTCGATGCGCCAGAGAATCGCGAACCGACGATCGGCCGCTCCAAGGCCGTGGGCGAGCCGCCCTTGATGCTGGCGATCTCGGTGCTCGAGGCGCTGTCCGATGCGGTGGCGAGCGTTGCCGATCATCGCTTCTGCCCAAGGCTAGACACGCCGGCGACGCCCGAGCGCGTGCTGTTCGCGGTTGAGGCGATGAAGGCGAAGGCCGCCTCGAGCGCGGAGCGGTGAGGTGAGCTTTCTCAAGGAAACAATGAGAGGGACTGTGATTGCGCGCATTTCTCCCGCTTGCGGGAGAAGAGGCGCCCATAATGGGGATCGAGCGTGACTCCCCTCGCTCCGATCCTTCGCGAAGCGATCGCCCGTGCCGAGCCGGCGATCCTCGTTATGGTCGCGCGCGCCGAAGGCTCGACGCCGCGCGACACGGACGCGGCGATGCTCGTGACGCGCCATGCCTCCCATGGCACGATCGGCGGTGGCCAGCTCGAATTCCACGCTATGGATGTTGCCCGCGAGATGATCGCCCGCGGAGGGCGCGAGACGAGGCTCGATTTGCCGCTCGGCCCGCATCTCGGCCAGTGCTGCGGCGGCAGGGTCGAGCTGCTATTGTCACTGGCCGATGACTTGATCCTGGTGCGCCTCGCCGAGCGGGAAGCGCGCGCCGCCGCGGCAAGGCCTCACGTGCTGCTCTTCGGCGCAGGCCATGTGGGTCTGGCGCTGGCGCGCTCGCTCGCGCTCTTGCCGCTCGAGACGAGGCTCGTCGACGACCGCGACGCCCCTCCCCCACCTTTGCCCGAAGGCATCGCCTTCGAGCGGCTCGACGATCCCGAGACGCTGATAGCAAGAGCGCCCGCGGGCTCGGCTTTCGTCGTCCTCACCCACAGCCACGCGCTCGACTACCGGCTCGCCGATGCGGCGCTCAGGCGCCGGGACGCCGCCTATGTCGGCATGATCGGCTCGGCCACGAAGCGCGCCCGCTTCGAGCGCTGGTACCTGGCGCGCGGAGGCTCGCGCGAGGCGCTCATTGGCTTCACCTGCCCGATCGGCGGCAAGCCGATCCGCGATAAGCGCCCGGAGGTGATCGCGGCGCTCGCGACGGCCGAGATCCTGGGGAGCCTGCTTGCGGTTCGCGGGGCGGAGACCTCCCCCGAGCGGCTGAAGACCGCTTCCATGCCAATCGAGGGGGTGAAACTTGGCCGACACAATCGCGCGGCTTGAGCTTTCCGGGATCACCAAGCGCTTCGGCGATGTTCTCGCGAACGACACCGTGAGCCTTGGCGCGCGCGAGGGCGAGATCAAGGCGCTCATCGGGGAAAACGGCGCCGGCAAGTCGACGCTCGTCAAGATCATCTACGGCGTGCTCGAAGCCGACGCCGGCGAGATGCGCTTCGAAGGAGCGCCGGTGAGGATCGCCAATCCGCGCGCCGCGCGCCGGCTCGGCATCGGCATGGTGTTCCAGCATTTCTCGCTGTTCGAGCCGATGACCGTGCTCGAGAACATCGCCATCGGCATGGACCAGGCGCTCGACCGACGCGCCCTCGAGCGCGAGGTGCGCGCCATCCTCGATGCCTACGCGCTGCCGCTCGACATCCACCGCTATGTCGATACGCTCTCGGTCGGCGAGCGCCAGCGCATCGAGATCGTGCGCTGCCTCTTGCAGAAGCCCAAGCTCCTCATCATGGACGAGCCGACCTCGGTGCTGACGCCGCAGGAAGCCGACCAGCTCTTCGGCACGCTGCGCCAGCTCGCTAGCGAAGGCTGCACAGTGCTCTACATCAGCCATAAGCTCAACGAGATCAAAGCCTTGTGCGAGAGCGCCACGATCCTGCGCGGAGGCCGCGTGGTGGGAGAATGCGACCCGCGGGCCGAAACCCAACGTCGCATCGCCGAGATGATGATCGGAGCGGAGCTCGGCAATGTCGAGCGCGCCAAGGGGCGCGTGCCGGGGGCGGCGCGCCTGCAAGTCCAAGGCTTGACGATCGCGAGCGAAGACGCTTTCGGCGTCGACCTCAAGGACATCTCCTTCGAGGCCCGCGCCGGCGAGATCCTCGGCGTCGCCGGCGGCGCGGGCAACGGCCAGCAGGAATTGATGCTCGCTCTCTCGGGCG
>JBIOEK010000192.1:0-7261 GCA_044445925.1 Hyphomicrobiales bacterium | reverse complement strand
GGGCTCGGGCACCGATGCCGGGCCCGGTTCGATGACGGGCTTGCCCTCGGCGCCGCGCACATCGAGGCTGTTGCGGAACCACAGCGAATAGAGCGCCGGGAGGAACAGGAGGGTCAGGAAGGTCGCGACGAACAGGCCGCCCATGATGGTCGTGGCCATCGGACCCCAGAAGGCGCTTTCCGAGAGCGGCACCATGGCCAGTATGGCCGCGAGCGCGGTGAGGATCACGGGACGGGCGCGGCGCACCGTCGCCTCGACGATCGCCTCGCGGCGCGCGTGCCGGCCCGATCCGACATCGGCCTCGATCTGGTCGACGAGGATCACCGCGTTGCGCATGATCATGCCGGCGAGCGCGATGAGGCCGAGCAGCGCCACGAAGCCGAAGGGCCGCCCCGAGAGGTTGAGGGCGAGCGAGGCTCCGATGATGCCGAGCGGCGCCGTGAGGAACACCAGGATGAGCCGCGAGAAGCTCTGCAGCTGCACCATCAGCACGGTCAGCATCAGCGCGAACATCAAGGGGAAGAGCTTGAATATCGAGGCGTTGGCCTTGCCGGATTCCTCGACCGCGCCGCCCGTGTCGATGCGGTAGCCCGAGGGCAGCGCATCGATGATCGGCTGGAGCTTCGGCAGGAGGGCGTTGGTGACGTCCGGCGGCTGCACCCCATCGATGGTCTGCGCCCTGACGGCGAGCTCCATGTCGCGGTTCCAGCGCCAGATCAGCGGCTCCTCGGAGCCGCGCTCGATATGGGCGATCTGGGCGACCGGCACGGCCCTTCCGTCGCGCGCCAGGATGGTGAGGTCCGCGACCTTGCCCGGATCGAGGCGCTCGGCGCTGCCGGCCCGCGCCACGACCGCGATCTTCTCGGTGCCGTCGCGAATGGTGGTGATTGTCGAGCCGTTGACGAGGAGCTGCAGCGTCTGCGCCACGTCCTGCGGCGTGAGGCCAAGGGCGCGGGCGCGGTCCTGGTCGACCACGAGGCGCAGGGAAGGCTCGCGCTCGTTCCATTGCAGGTTCGGATCGAGGATGCGGGGATCGGCGAGCATCGTCTCGCGTACCGCATTGGCGATGAGGCGCAACCTCAAGGGATCACTGCCGACCACGCGGAACTCGACCGGATAGTCGACGGGCGGACCGAAATTGAAGCGCGTGACGCGCACGCGCGCGCCAGACAGCGCCCCCTCGGCGAGCGCCTCCTCGATCTTCTTCTTGACGCGCTCGCGCGCCTCGACATCCGGCGGCAGGATGACGATCTGGGCGTAGGAGCTGTCTTGGAGCTGCGGGTTGAGGCCGAGCCAGAAGCGCGGCGAGCCCTGCCCCACATAGGTCGTGTAGGTGCGGATGTCGGGATCGCCCGCGATGATCCTCTCGCCTTCGCGCGCCGCGGCCTCGGTCGCCCTGATCGAGGTGCCGGCCGGCATGCGGATCTCGAAGAAGAGCTCGGGCCGGTCCGAGACCGGGAAGAATTGCTGCTGCACATGGCCGAAGGCGAGGACGGCGCCGGCGAACAGTCCGAGGGTCGCCAGCGTGACGCCGAGGCGCCGCCTGACGCAGAAGCGCACGAGGCGACGCAGCAGGTTGTAGAGGCGCGTGTCGTAGACGGCGTCGGGATCGGCATGCCCCCCGCCCTGCTTCTTGAAGTCGGGCAGGAGCATGACGCCGACGAGCGGCGTGAACACCACCGCCACCACCCAGGAGGCGATGAGCGCGATGGCCACCACCCAGAAGATGCCGCCGGCGTATTCGCCGACCGCCGACACGGCAAAGCCGATGGGCACGAAGCCGATCGCGGTGACGAGGGTGCCGGTGAGCATCGGGAAGGCGGTCGAGGTCCAGGCGAAGGCGGCGGCGCGCGCCCGCGGCCAGCCCTGCTCCATCTTCACCACCATCATCTCGACCGCGATGATGGCGTCGTCGACCAGCAGGCCGAGCGCGATGATCAAGGCGCCGAGCGTGATGCGATTGAGGTCCATGGCCAAGAGGCTCATCACCAAGGTCACCACCGCGAGCACCAGCGGCACCGAGGTCGCGACCACGATGCCGGTGCGCCAGCCGAGCGACAGGAAGCTCACGCCGAGCACGATGACGAGCGCCTCGGCGAAGGAGCGCAGGAACTCGAAGACGGCCTTGTCGACGACGCTCGGCTGGTCGGCGATCTCACTCACGTCGATGCCGACCGGCATGGTGGCGATGTGCGCCGCGAGCGCGGCCTTCACCTTCTCGCCGAAGGAGACGATGTTCGTGCCCTTGGCCATGACGATGCCGACGCCGAGCGCCGGCTCGCCTTGCTGGCGCACCAGGAAGCTCGGCGGATCCGCGTAGCCCGCCGTCACGCCGGCGATGTCGCCGAGGCGAAAGGTGATGCCGTTGGCCTGGACCGGCGTCGCCTTGACGGCCTCGACGCCGTCGAGCGCTCCGCTAACGCGCAGCGGGATGTGCTGGCCGTCGGTCTCGAAGGTGCCGGCTGCCGTCACGGCGTTCTGCTTCGCCAGGTTGTCGAGCACGGCTTGCGGCGAAATGCCGAGGCTTGCGAGCTTGCCCGTGTCGAAATCCACGAAGATGGTCTCGCCCTGCGCGCCGTAGATGTCGATCTTGGCGACGTCCGGGACGCGCAGCAGGGCCTTCTTCAGGTCCTCGGCGGCGTCCTTCAGCTGGCGATAGGACGCGCCTTTGCCGGTGAGCATGAAGAGCAGGCTGTCGACATCGCCGAATTCGTCGTTGACGTTCGGTCCGACAAGGCCTGAGGGCAAGTCGGGCCGGATGTCGGTGAGCTTCTTGCGCAGCTGGTAGAAGAGCTCGGGCACGCCGGCGGGCGGCGTGTCGTCGCGGAAGGAGAGCTGCAGCGCCATGAAGCCCGGCGTCACATAGGTGCGCGCCCGGTCGAAATAGGGGAGCTCCTGCAGCTTCTTCTCGACCGGGTCGGCGACCTGGTCCTGCATTTCGCGCGAGGTGGCGCCGGGCCAGGTCGCGGTGACGTTCGCGACCTTGATGGTGAAGTTCGGATCCTCGGCGCGCCCGAGGCGCGCATACGCATAGGCGCCCCCGAGCGCCAGCGCGATGACGAAGAACAAGGCGAGCGGGCGATGCGCCACCGCCCAGGCGGAAAGGTTGAAGCGCGAAGGCGAGCGCTCTTCGCCGCGATGATCGTCGTGAAGCGCAGGTCCGTCCACCGCACGCATCGAGACCTCCCTCATGCCGTCCCGTCCAGATCGGATCGGAGTGGCCGGCTATCTCATCGGTTCGGCGCATGATCCCTTCCGAGGAGCGGGCAACCCCTCGGAACCGCGCCTATGCCCCGGCCCCGCTCACGAGGCGCACCACATCGCCCGCATGCAGCTTCTGCACGCCGAGCCCGACGACGGCGTCGCCTTCGGAAATGCCGGAAGAGACGATCGCCTCCCGCGCGTCATAGCCTTGCAGGGTCACAGGGCGACGCGTCAGCGCCCTGGTCAGCGGATCGACGACGAACACGGCTGCGCCCTGTCCCTCGTCGAGGATCGCGCAGAGCGGCAGCCGCGCCACGGAGGCGGTGGCGTCGGTGACCGTGACGGTCGCGGTCATGCCGAGCTCGATTTCGGTGCCCGCTAGCTCGATCGAGAAGCGGGCCGGGTAGGTGCGTGTCGCGGGATCGGCCGAAGGGGTCAGCTCGCGCAGGCTCGCGGCGTAGATCTTGTCGGGCCGCGACCACAGCGCCACCGTGGCGCTGCCCGAGCGCACGCGTTCGAGCAGGGTTTCCGGGATCGATACGTCGGCCTCGCGCGAGCCCGCATGCGCAAGGGTGAGGACGGCCTGGCCGGCCGCCACAACCTGTCCGGGTTCGGCCATGGTCGCCGTCACCACCCCGTCCGCATCGGCGACAAGCGTCGCATAGGAGAGCGCGTTCTGCTGAAGCGTCACCGCCCGCTCGGCCTGGATGAAGGCCGAGATCGCCTGATCGGCCGCGGCGCGCAGCTTGTCGAGATCGGAAGCCGTGGACCAACCCTTGGCGCGCAGGCTCGCGATGCGTTCGCGCTCGGCGACCGCCTGATCGCGCGCCGCGCCAGCCGCGGACAATGCGGCCTGGGCTTGCTGCAATTGCAGCCTCCAATCGGCCTGATCGAGGATGGCGAGCGGCTGGCCGACCTTCACCTCGGCGCCCCTGTCGACGAGGCGTTGGGCGATCTTGCCGGTGACGCGGAAGCCGAGACTGCTCTCGACGCGCGCCCTGACCACGCCGACCAGCGTCCTTGACGAGAGCGCTGGCGCGAAATGGGCATTGACGACGAAAACGGGGCGCTCGGGAATGGCTTTCGCCTGCGCGACCGGCTTGCTGCAGCCGGCGAGCGCAAGCGCCAAGATACCGATGCCCATGGCCATGCGCAGCGCGAGATTTCGACCGGGAACCGAGCCTTGGGGTTCGTTGAAGCCATTTGCGATCATCACGTCTCTCCCGGGGCAGGAAGCGAGGTCACATTGGTGTCGGCAAGCTGCAAGCCGCGGACGATCAGCCGGGCGAGGCCACGCACCTTTTGCTCGGAAGTGTCCTCGGCGCAGTCGGCGATCATGGCCGGATGGAAGGCCCCGCAGCAGCCGAGCCCGATCAGGTCGGCAAGGACCGCGGGATCGCATGGAGCGAACTCGCCCGCCTCGACGCCTTCCGCGATCAACCGCGCGAACAGGGCCTTCATGAAAAGGACGTGCTCGTCGATCGCCTCCCAGTTTTCCTGCATAGCGACGGCGACCATTTCGTGCACCGTCTGCTCATGGGTGAAGCGCGTCTTGCTGTGCAGGTGCACGGCGACGATCAGCTCCTCGAGCCGCCGCGCCGGCTTGCCCGGCCGGTCGGCGATCCCCCCGGCCATGGCGTGCAGTTCGGCCAGCATGCGCCGGCACAGGGCATCATTGATGGCTCCCTTCGAGGGGAAGAAGCGATAGATATTGGCTCCCGACATCGACAGGGCGCCGGCGATATCGGCAACCGTGGTCTTCGAATATCCCATGCGCCGGAACAGGGCCTCGGCCGCGTCGAGGATGCGTTCGCGCGCCTCGTCGGGCTCGTAACGGGGTTTGATGCTCATGAAATGAATCCTGATGAATGATAAATTTCATTTTTTATAACTATCAATCAAAACGGCGCCCGTCAAGGGCGGCGGTCGATGGCTGGCTTCGCTGCGCTCACTGACGCTACAGCGCCATATGGCTAGGGGCTCCGCCGGGACCTATCTTGAGGCTCGATCCCGCAACCGCTTGGCCAGATTCCGGAGGCGACTTTGCCCGACACGATCCGCGACAACGAGGCCCATCATCGTTTCGAGCTCGTTCGCGACGGCCACCTGGCCGTGGCCCATTATCGCATGACACCCGGCGTCATCACCTTCACGCACACGGAAGTGCCCGCTGAACTCTCGGGCAAAGGCGTCGGGACGGCGCTGCTCAAGGGCGCGCTCGACATGGTGCGCCGGCAAGGTCTCAAGGTGGTGGCGGAATGTCCCTTCGTCTCAGCCTTCATCGCCAAGCGCGCCGAGTACGGCGATCTCCTGCAAGAGGGGCCGAAAGCATAAGCGACCGCGGCCTCCCTATCGCTCATGAGCTGTTTGCCCGACGAATTCGCGCAAGGGAGAGAGCAGATAGTCGATGGCGCGGCGACGGCCCGTCTTGATCTCGACCATGACCGTCATGCCCGGCGCCAAGGCCACCTCGCTGTCGCCGACCAAGATGGTGCGGCGAGTGAAGGTCAAGGTCGTCGGATAGACGAGGTTCGGCGCCTGCGATGGCTGGCCGGCCGCGCCTTGGGACCTGGCGGCGTTCGCGGCGTCGCTTAGATTGGTCGCGTAACGGTCATCGACCGCGTCGCGCGAGACCTTGGTGACGGTCGCGTCGAGCGTGCCGTAGCGGGTGAAGGGGAAGGCCTCGATCTTGACGACCGCGCTCTGGCCGGGCTCGATGAAACCGATATCCTTGTTGGCGATCATCGCCTCGATCTCCAGCGGCCCCTCCAGCGGCACGATGGTCATAAGGGACTGGCCGCTGGCGACCACCTGCCCGATGGTGGTGGCGCCGAGTTGCTGCACTGTGCCGGCGATCGGTGCCGTGAGGCGGGTGAGGTCGCGCTTGAGCTGCGCCTTGACCAGATCCTGCTCCAGCTTGTCCCGCTCGCGCTCGGCATCGGCGAGCTTCTGGGCCTGGGTGGCGATGAACTGGGTGCCGGCCTCCTCGATCTTGCTCTCGATCGAGAGCATCGCGGCATCGGTCTCGAGCAGCTGGCCTCGGTCGCCGGCATCTGCGACCAAATAGGTCTGATACTGCTCGAGCGCGTCGATGACGAGCTTCCTCGAGCCGGCGCCCCTGGTGGTCAGCAATTCCTGCATCGCCACGCTTTCCTTGCCGAGCGCAATGAGGGATTTCCGCGCCTCGATATTGGCCAGGAGGCGCAATTTCGTCGCCTGCTTCTCGGCGAGCTGGGCTCTCAGACTCGCAATGGTCGAACGAAGCTCGCCGAGATCGGCCGCCAGCACGTCTTGCTCGCGGAACTGCAGGTTTTCCTCGGTTCCCGGCGGAAATTCGATGGGCGGCGCCTTCAGCTCCACGGTGCGGGCCGCCGCGATCGCCGCCCTGCGCCTGGCGGCCTCGGCGCCAGCCGCCGCGAAGCCGCGCGTCTGCGCTTCCCGGTCGGCGCCGCTCTCGGTCGGATCGAGCTCGATGAGCACATCGCCCGCAGCGACCCGGCTGCCGTTCTCGACATGGATGGCGGTGATCTTGCCGGGATATAAGGGCTGCACCACCTTGGATTGCCCGCCGAGCTGGATCTTGCCCGCGGCGACGGCGTAGATGTCGAGAAAGCCGAAATACGACCAGGCGAGCACGCAGAGGAAGGCGGCGCAGATATACAGGAGCAGCGAGGTTCCGATCGGCGAGGGCGGGGTCTGCAGAATCTCGATCGCCGCGGGCAGGAACTCCTGATCCCTGGGGTCGAGTCGACCGGGGCTCGCGATCTTCGCCGGCAGTGCCGCCTTTGCCGCCGTCGCCATCTCAACTCTCGCTATCTTGGGCCTGCATGCGCCACAGCTTGGCGTAGAGCCCATCCTGGCGGGCGAGGAGCTGGGCGTGGGTGCCGTCCTCGATGATGACGCCATTCTCGAGCGCTACGATGCGGTCGCATCTGCGCACGGCCGACAGGCGATGGGCGATGACGATCACGGTGCGGCCCTGCGAGATCTGGCGCATATTGGCCTGGACGATGCGCTCGCTCTCGTAATCGAGGGCGCTCGTGGCCTCGTCGAGGAT
>JBIOEK010000191.1:0-7274 GCA_044445925.1 Hyphomicrobiales bacterium | reverse complement strand
GTGCATGAGCAGATCCTCGACCAGATCATGGTCGCGAATCTGCGCGACAACCAGCAGAGCTGGCGCTTCACGCCGGAGGGGACGAGCGAGCGCGTACTGGCGGCGCCGGAGGAGACGCCGTTCAATGCCCATCACTATTTCATGACCAACCCGAGCCTCTCAGGACGTGGACGATCTTTACGTGAATCAGGGCCGAAGCGCCTTCTCGAGAAGACCGGCAAGCGCTGAGCGCTGGCCGGCCGCCGGCGAGCGGCGGCCCGTGCAGGCGGAGCGTTTCGCCGTCGTCGATATCGGCTCGAACTCGGTGCGCCTCGTCGTCTTCGAGAAGGTGTCGCGCGCGCCTCTCGTGCAGTTCAACGAGAAGGCCTTGTGCGGCCTCGGGCGCGCCGTGCGCTCCACCGGCCGGCTCGCCGACGATTCGGTCGCCAAGGCGTTGGCATCGATCGCGCGCTTCCGCGCCTTATGCGCCCGGATGCAGGTGACGCAGGCTCGCGTGGTAGCGACGGCGGCCGCGCGCGAGGCGCAGAATGGCCCGGAATTCCTCGCCCGCGTCCACGACATCATGGGCGTGAAGCCCGAGCTCCTCTCGGGCGAGCGCGAGGCCGAGCTGTCGGCGCTCGGCGTCATCTGTGGGCTACACGAGCCGGACGGGGTCGCGGGCGATCTCGGCGGCGGCTCGCTCGAGCTCGTCTCGCTCGAGAAGCGCAAGGTCGGCGATGGTGAATCGCTGAGGCTCGGCGGCCTCGCCCTCGTGGATGAGGCCGGCGGCTCGCTCAAGAAGGCAGAGAGGATCGTGCGCGACACGCTCGAATCCTGCAAGGTCACGCGCCTCATCAAGGGCCGGCCCTTCTATGCGGTCGGCGGCACCTTCCGGGCGTTGGCGCGGCTCCATATCGGGCAGCGCGCCTATCCGTTGCAAGTGATGCACGGCTATGTCATCCCGGTGCGGGAGGCGCTCGAATTCGTCAAGCTCGTCGAGCGCGTCAACGCCGAGACGCTCGATTCGATCGCCTCCGTCAACATAGCGAGGCGCCCGCTTCTCGCCTATGGGGCGCTCGTGCTCGACGAGATCATTCGCATCGGCAAGCCCAAGGACGTAGTGATCTCGGCGACGGGCGTGCGCGAGGGCCTCGTCTATGAGCAGCTCTCGCAGGAAGAACGCGGCGCCGATCCGCTGATCCTCGCGGCGCAGGAGCTGAACGAGGCGCGCGCGCGAGATCCGGCGCACGCCGCCGATCTCATCTCCTGGACCGATGGCTTCTTCGCCACGTTGCCCTTCGACGAAACGCCGGGCGAAGCGCGCCTGCGCCATGCGGCCTGTCTGCTGAGCGACATCAGCTGGCGCGCCCATCCGGATTATCGCGGCGAGCTCGCCCTCAACACCATCGCGCACGCGCCGCTGTTCGGCATCGATCATCAGAGCCGCGCCTATCTCTCGCTCGCCGTCTATTTCCGCCATGCGGGCTTCTCGACGGATGCGCGCGGCACGCCGAGCATCCGCGAGCTCGCTAGCGCGCGCGGGCTCGACCGGGCGCGCGTATTGGGCGCGGCCTTCCGCGTCGCCTCGCTGATCGCCGCCGGCATGTCGGGGGCGCTCGGCGATACGCCGCTCACGCTCGAAGGCGGGAGGCTGGTGCTGGTTCTGCCGGCCGCGCTCGGCGCGCTCGCCGGCGAGCGCCTCATGAGCCGCATGAAGACCCTGGGTCGATTGCTGGGGCGCGAGCCGCTGTTGCGGGTGCTGCCTGGGTAGGGTGGCGGTCTCCGGGCATCCGCCGGACCGCACGTCCCCGGAAGCTCGCAAGTCGTGGGAATTCATTGACATCTTCTGTCGGCGCGACTTGATGTGGGAGCGCAAAAGGGCTCAAGGGTTTGACGTATCTCAATATCGGCTCCGACCGCCCGGGATATCAGGGGGTCTGTGGGTCGGCGCGAAGCGCATGAGTGCTCTGCGATCAAGCCTGCGACTGCATTATGCTTCGTTTCGTGGAATATGGGAGGTGATCTTGAGTAAGCTCGTCCGTTCAGCAAGGCTTTGCCTTGCGGCTTTGCTTGGTTTCGCGACGATTGTGGTGTCGAGCCCAGGACCAGCTTTTGCGCAGGACGCGGAGGAAATGAGCTGCGACGCTCTCTGGTATGCGCGCAACCAAATCTACGCGAGCAACGGCTACTGCTTTCAGACCGAGCGCGCGATCTCGGTATTCGGCAGGGGCTGTTTTCCTCCCTACGGGCAAGTCTATGGACGCGAGCAGCGCCGTTTGAACGAGATCTTGTATTGGGAGCGCATGAAGGGCTGCTGAGGCGGGTGTTGGCCCCGCTCGCAATCTGTTGCGCCTGAGTCGTCGCGAAGTCCTGTTGAACTATCTGTCCCCAGGGACGCCATAGGACGGCGCCCGCCCGGGCTCCAGCGCGCGCGCCACGTAATCGTCCATCTGCGGTTTCCAGCGCAGCCACAGCGCCGCCAATTCCCCGATGGGGTCGCTGTCATGCCAGTCGACCCGCAGATCGGCAACCGGCCAGGCGACATCGCGGACCATGATGAGGCCCGCCGAATGCACGGGGCCTGCCTCGCCTCCGGCCTCGAGGCCGGCCCTCAGGCTGGCGATCAAGCGGTCCCCGAGATCGAGCAGCTCCTCTTCCTGGAAACGCGCCAGCATGCGCGCCGGCACCTCGGCGTCGGCAAGCAGGTTGCCGGCGGAAGCGGCATTCCGGCCTAGTGCCGCCGCATGGATTCCAAGCGTCTTCGCGCCGGAAAAGGCGGCACTGCGGCCCTCGCGATCGACGATGGCGAGCTGGCGGTATTCGATATGCGAGGCAAGGCTCTTGAGGCTCTCGACGGATTGAATTGGCCTATGCTCAGCCGCTCTGCATGCCCCAGCGTCGGATGCTGCGCGCCTCGATGAAGCGGAAGATGACGCCCTCGACCAGAAGGCCGACCGCCATCACGGTGAGGAGGCCGGCGAAGACCGAGGCGGTGTCCAGCGTGTAGCGATTCTCGAAGATGTACCAGCCGAGCCCGCCCTGACCCGAGGAGACGCCGAAGACGAGCTCGGCCGCGATCAAGGTGCGCCAGGCGAAGGCCCAGCCGATCTTGAGGCCGGCGAGCACCGAAGGGAAGGCAGCCGGCATCAGGATGCCGAAGACGAGCCGCACGCCGCTGAGTCCGAAGGTGCGCCCGGTCATGCGCAGCGTCTCCGACACCGATAGGAAGCCCGAATGCATGTTGAGCGCCACTGCCCACAGCACCGAATGCACGATCACGAAGACGAGCGAGGGGCGCCCGAGCCCGAACCAGAGGAGCGCGAGCGGCAGGAGCGCGATAGCCGGCAGCGGATTGAACATTGCCGTGAAGGTCGAGAGGAGATCGGTGCCGATCCGCGTCGTCACCGCGATCGTGGTGACGAGCGCCGCGGCCAAAAGGCCGATGGCGTCGCCGATCACCAGCGTTTCGAGGGTCACGGCGAGACGCTGCGGGATCACGCCCGAGAGGATGCCGTCGCGCAGCGCCTGTAAGGTCCCGAGAAAGGTCGGAAAGGTGATGGGGCTGTCGAGCCAGCGCGCATAGAGTTCCCAGACGAGCGCGGTGGCAACCAGGATCAGGCCGCGCCGCAAGACCACATTGGCGCCGAGCCTCTCGAGGAAGGACAGGGGTTTCGCCACGTCGCCGAGCCCGATGGGCGCCGTCACCCGCCGCTCGAATTCGGGGCGCGCGGGCGGCAGGCGGGTCGCTTCGGCCTCGCTCATCTTCCTCTCCATCTCCGTCAGGGTCTAGCCCGCCCCGCCTTCGTCGCTGAAGAGCATGCGCGAGATACGGGAGGTGAGGCGTTGCAGCTCCGGCCCGTCGCGGTCGCTCCTTGTGAGCGTGCTGTTGAGCTCGGCGCGCACCTGTCCGGGATGTGGGGAGAGCACCACGATGCGCGAGCCTATCACCACCGCCTCCTCGATCGAGTGGGTGACGAAGACGAGCGTGAAGCGCACATCTTCCCAGAGCTGCAGCAGCTCGTCCTGCATCTTGCGCCGGGTCAGCGCATCGAGCGCCGCATAGGGCTCGTCCATGAGAAGCACTTGCGGCTTCATCGCCATGGCCCTCGCAATGGCGACGCGCTGCTTCATGCCGCCCGACAGCATATGCGGGTAGGCATCGCTGAATTCCGTGAGCTTGACCTTGGCAATAGCGTCGAGCGCCCGTGCTCTCGCCTCATCGCGCGGCACGCCGTTGATCGACATGGGATAGATCACATTGGCGCTGACCGTCTTCCATGGCAGGAGCTGGTCGAATTCCTGGAACACCATCATGCGGTCCGGCCCCGGCCCCGCCACCTCCCGGCCATTGAGCACGATCCTGCCCTCGACCGGCCGCAGGAAGCCCGCGATCGCCTTGAGCAAGGTCGATTTTCCGCAGCCCGAGGGCCCGAGCAGCACCAGCCGATCGGTTTGGCGGATATCGAGGCTGACGCGGTAGGTCGCGGTCACGAGATGCTCCGGCGTCTTGTATTGGAGCGTGACTCCTTCAACGCTGAGCAGCGGCTTTCCCAAAGCGGCGCCCGTCACCTCCTTTGCAGGTTGGACATCGTTCATCCCGACACCTCGAGAGCGGCGAATCACGGGCTCCTTCGCCGCCGGTTTGACATTCCCCCAAGCGGCCGTAACCATATGGTTCGGCACCATGGCGTGCAAACGGCCGGCCTGGGGGAGGGGCGGCGGAGGAGAGGATGAGCCGACCCGGCGCCAGAAGCTTGCTCTACGCCAGAGCCGCGGCGTTCCTGAGCTCCGACCCGCTGCGCCCGGTATTCGTCATCGTCGTCGTCTTCATCCTGTGGCAGCTCGCCGTCACCCTGTTCAAGATCCCGCCCTATCTCTTACCGACGCCCTCCGCCGTCGCCGTCCAGCTCGTCGAGGAATGGCCGCGCCTGTGGCGCGAGACGCTCGTGACCACCTATGCGACGCTCGGGGGCTTTGCGCTCAGCGTGCTCTTCGGGGTGCCGCTCGGCGTCGCCGTCGTCTCCTCGCGGCTGGTCGAGAGCCTGGTCTATCCGATCCTCGTCTTCTCGCAGAGCGTCCCGAAGGTCGCGATCGCGCCCCTCTTCGTCGTCTGGTTCGGCTTTGGCATCCTGCCGAAGATCGTGGTCGCTCTCCTCCTCGGCTTCTTCCCGATCGTGGTCGCGACCGTCATCGGGCTCAAATCGATCGAGCCCGACGTGCTCGATCTCGCGAGATCCATGAAGGCCTCGCCCATCGACTCATTCCTCAAGATCCGGTTGCCGGCCGCGCTGCCGAGCCTGTTCGGCGGCTTGAAGGTATCGGTCACGCTCTGCGTCGTGGGCGCGGTCGTCGGCGAGTTCGTCGGCTCCAATTCCGGTATCGGCTATCTGCTGCAGATCGCCAACGGCAATTTCGACCTGCCCTTGATGTTCGCGGCCCTGTTCCTCCTGTCGATGCTCGGCGTCTTGCTGTTCACGGTCATCGATGTGGCCGAGCGCTACGCCATTCCCTGGCATGCCTCGCAGCGATCGGATAGGCTCGCCACGCTGACGGTTTAAATCGATCCAAAAAAACGGGGAGTGAGATGCGCAGGACATCCATCCTATTGGCGATGGGGCTCGCTCTGTGCGCGGCCGGCAATGCCGGGGCCGCCGACAAGGTGACGCTGCTCTTGAACTGGTACACCTATGGCGAGCACGCGCCCTTCTATCTCGGCGTCGAGAGCGGCATCTACGCGAAGCAGGGCATCGAGCTCGAGATCCAGGAGGGGCGAGGCTCGGGCGTGACCGTGCAAGCCGTCGGCGCCGGCTCGGCGACCTTCGGCTATGCCGATATCGGCACGATGATCAAGGCGGCCTCCAAGGGCACCCCGGTCAAGGCCATCGGCATTCTCCTGCAGACGAGCCCGATGTCGGCGATGGGCTTTGCCTCGAAGGGCATCGCGGCGCCGAAGGACTTCGTCGGCAAGACGGTCGTGCTCACGCCGGGCGATTCGTTCTCGCAGATCTGGCCGGTGCTGCTGCGCGTCAACAACATCCCCGAGGACCAGATCAAGATCATCTCGGGCGACGCCGCCACCAAGCGCAACGCCGTGGTCAATGGCCAGGCCGATCTGCTGCTCGGCAATATCAACGATCAGAAGCCGACCATCGAGGAGGTGACCGGCAAGCCGATCAAGGCCGTGCTGTTCTCCGATTTCGGCGTCAATACCGTCAATGGCGGCCTGTTCGCCAATAACGACACGCTCGCCGGCAAGGCCGATCTCGTCAAGCGCTTCATGCTGGCTTCGACGCTTGCCGCCGAGGCCGCGCAGAAGGACCCGGCCGCGGCGGTAGCGGCCCTCCTCAAGGCCGCGCCCAAGGCCGGCAAGGTCGAGACCGTCGCCTCGAGCTGGGCCGTGACCCTGCCGCTCCTCCACACCAAGCGCACCCAGGGCGAGCGTCCCTTCCGGGCCAGCAAGGAGGATGTCGCCGAGACCATGGACATCATGGCGAAATTCGGCGGCGTCGAGGTGAAGGCGGCCGAGGTCGACAAATACTATACGGGCGAGTTCCTGCGCTGACGGCGCGGATGCCGCTCAGCCACGCCACTTCCATCCTCGCCGATATGCAGGCCGGCGCGCCCTGCCTGATCGAGCTTCGCGCGGTCGAGAAGAGCTATGGGGAGCTGCGCTCCTTGAGCCGGCTCGACCTGAAGGTGGGGGAAGGGGAGTTCATCGTCATCGTCGGCCCGTCGGGCTGCGGCAAGAGCACCTTGCTCAAGCTCATCGCCGGCCTGCTCGCGCCGAGCGCCGGCGAGATCATCCTCAAGGGCAAGAAGGTGACGAGCCCTCCCGACGATGTCGGCATCGTGTTCCAGACTCCGGTGCTCCTCGCCTGGCGAACCGTGATGTCGAACATCATGCTGCAGATCGAGATGCGCGGCCTCAAGACCGCGGATTTCAGGGAGCGCGCCCGATCCCTGATCAGGACGGCGGGGCTCGAAGGCTTCGAGGATAAATTTCCCTGGCAGCTCTCGGGGGGCATGCAGCAGCGCGCCGCCATTTGCCGCGCCCTGGTGCACGATCCCTCCTTGCTGCTGATGGACGAGCCCTTCGGGGCGCTCGACGCCATGACGCGCGAGAAGATGAATGCCTGGCTGCAGCGCATCTGGCTCGAAACCCGCAAGACCGTGGTCTTGATCACCCATTCGATCCCCGAAGCCGTCTTCCTCGCCGACCGGGTGGTGGTCATGAGCCAGAGGCCCGGCGCCATCGAGGCCGTCTACGAGGTGGCCCTGGCCCGTCCGCGCCGTCT
>JBIOEK010000190.1:0-7279 GCA_044445925.1 Hyphomicrobiales bacterium | reverse complement strand
TCTCTTCCTCGAGCGCCGCCTTCCAGGCGGCGGTCTCGGTGCGCTCGCGGGCTTCGCGCTCCTCGCGCTCGGCTTTTTCGGCGGCTTCTCTCGCTTCGCGCGCGGCGCTCTCGGCCGCCTCCTGGGCCTCACGCGCGGCCTTGCGCTCGGCATTGCGGGCTTCGCGAGCCTGGCTCAATGCCAGCCTCTCCGCCTGCTTGCGCAGGAACTCTGGATCGCTCGCATTGACCTTGGCGCGATATCTTTCCAGCAGGGCCTGCTTGGCGGTTGCGGCCGTGCTCAGCCTCTCACTGAAATCCGGATGTTGGAAGATAGCCATATGTCTCCATCTCGAAGGGATTCGATCCGCCCCGCCTCGACCGAATGTCGGAGCGGTTCAATCGGTATCGTGTTCATGGATGTTCACGGGGCGGGACGCCCCGTACGCACACATGTTTCGGCGCGGCTTCCGCGTCAAGCCCTATGTTTGCAAAGCTGACCTTCACAATCGAGCGATCATGCCGGCAGGGCAAGCGGCCCTGAGGCGTTCAATGGTAGCCTTCATCCTCGCCGAGCTTGCCCCTGAAAGTCCAGTAGACGAACACCGTATAGGCGAGGATGAGCGGCAGGAGGAAGACGACGCCGATGAGCATGAAGATCTGGCTCGAAGGCGCGGCGGCGGTCTCCCACACGGAGAGAGAAGGCGGGACGAGATAGGGGAAGTTCGAGACTGCGAGGCCGATGAAGCACAGGACGAAGACCCCGACCGTGGCGAAGAAGGGTTCGACATGGCCGCCCGCCTCGAGCGAGCGCCAGATGCGCCAGGCGAGGAAGGCCGTGAGCGTCGGCAACGGCCATAGATAAAGGAGGTTCGGCAGGGCGAACCAGCGCTCGGCGATGCGCTGCACGGCGAGCGGCGTCCACAGGCTCACCGCCACGGCGGCGGCCATGACCGCGATGAGGCAGATGGGGGCACGGCGCCGCGCCAGCGCCGCCGCCGCGCCCTCGGTGCGCATGATCAGGAAGCCCGCGCCCAGAAGCGCGTAGCCGGCGACGAGCCCCAGGCCGCACAGCAGCGAGAAGGGCGTCGCCCAGTCGAAGGGGCCGCCGGCGAAGGCGCCGTTCTCCGTCTTGATGCCCTGCAGCAAGCCGCCGAGCACCACGCCTTGCGCCAAGGCCGCGACGATCGAACCGCCGCCGAAAGCCAGGTCCCAGAAGCCGTGATGGGGCTTCGACACGAAGCGGAACTCGAAGGCGACGCCACGGAAGACGAGGGCGAGGAGCATCACCATCACCGGCAAGTAGAGCGCCGGCATGATGATCGCATAGGCTTTGGGAAAGGCGACCCACAGCCCGCCGCCGCCGAGCACCAGCCAAGTCTCGTTGCCGTCCCAATAAGGCGCGATGGCATTCATCATCTGATCGCGCAGGCGCTCCTCCGGCGCGGTCGGGAACAGGATGCCGATGTCGAGATCGAAACCGTCGAGGATCACATAGAGCCCGACGGCGGCGGCCAGCACTCCTGCCCAGATCACCGGGAGGTAGATGTCCATGCTCATCGCGAAGCCCCCGGCAGGACGGCCCGCGCGGCCGAGCTCGAAGCCGAGATCGGCCGGTTCGGCAAGCCCTGCTCGTCGGCGAGGACGTGCGCCTGAGGGCCCCTGTCGATGAGCTTGTTGATCAGCCTGATGCCCATGCCGAACACCGCCGTGTAGACGACCACGAACAGGATCAAGGTCACGAGGATCTGCGTCGCCGGCAAGGGCGAGATGGCATCGACGGTGCGGATGATGCCGGTCGCCAGCCAGGGCTGGCGGCCGCTCTCGGTGACGATCCAGCCGCAGATGATGGCGAGGAAGCCGAGCGGCCAGGAGAGCGAGGCGGCGCGCAGGAAGAGCCGGTTCTCGAAAAGCGTGCCGCGCAGCCACAGGAGCCCGCCGAAGAAGGCGAGCCCGATGAGATAGACCCCGATGCCGACCATGGCCCTGAAGCCGAAGAACACATTCGCCAGCGGCGGGCGATCCGCCGCCGGAACGTCCTTCAATCCTGGAAACCTGCCGTTCCAGTCATGGGTGATGATCAGGCTGCCGAGATGAGGGATGGCGAGCTCGTAATCATTTCGCTCGGCCGCCTGATCCGGCCAGGCGAATAGGACAAGCGGGGCGATCTCGCCGCCGTCCCAATGGCCCTCCATGGCGGCGATCTTGGTCGGCTGGTAGCGCGCCGTCACGAGGCCATGGGCATCGCCGATCAGGAGCTGCGCCGGCGCCAGCACCAGAAGCAGGCCGAGCCCCATGCGGATCATCGTATAGGCATGATCGGGAAAGCGGCCGGCGATGAGGTAGCGCGCCCCGACCGAAAGCACGACGACCGAGGTGGTGAGGAAAGCCGCCGTCACCATATGGGCGAAGCGCAAGGGGAAGGTGGGATTGAAGACGATGGCGAGCCAGTCGAGCGGATAGGCGACGCCGTCCCTGACCTCATGGCCCGCCGGGAACTGCATCCAGCTATTGGCGGAGAGGATCCAAAAGGCCGAGATCAGCGTGCCGATCGCGACGATGGCGGCTGAGGCCGCATGCAGCCAGACGGGGACGCGCTTCCAGCCGAACAGCATGACACCGAGGAAGGTGGCCTCGAGGAAGAAGGCGGCGAGCACCTCATAGCCGATCAACGGCCCGATGGTGTTGCCGACCGCGACCGAGAAGCGGCTGAAATTCGTGCCGAACTCATAGGAGAGCACGATCCCCGACACCACGCCCATGGCAAACGAGACGGCGAAGATCTTGGTCCAGAATTGAGCGAGCAGGCGCAAGCGCTCCTGGCCCGTGATGGCGAAGCGCATGAGCAAGGTCGCGATGAAGGCCGAAAGCCCGATGGTGAAGGCCGGGAAGATGATGTGGAAGGAGATGGTGAAGGCAAATTGCAGGCGCGCCAGAAGCGAAGCGTCGAGATGCATCCGTGCCTCCCTTCGCGCCCTGCGCAGATGGGCCTACCGACTATATCTGATGCGGCGTCCTCTCGATGTCGAGAGGGCGGACCGCCACGGCGAGGCAAGAACGTTGCGCCGGTCCATCGGGGCTAGCGAGCTCGATCACGGCCGCATCGCCATGGCGGGAGCCGCGGGCGGATCGTCATCCGGCGAGGGCACGACGGCGTAGTGGTCGCATTTCATGGTGAAGGCGGCGCGACCCTGGCTCATCGAGCGCAGATTGTTGACGTAGCCAAACATATTGGCGAGCCCCACAAGGGCCTCGATCACGACCGCGTCGCCGCGCCTTGCGGAATGCAGGATCCGGCCGCGGCGCGACTTGAGGTCGACGATCACCGTGCCCGCACAGGCCTCAGGGGTAAGGACCTCGACCTTCATGATCGGCTCGAGCAGCACCGAACGGCATTTGCGCAAACCCTCGCGCAACGCCGCGCGCGCCGCGATCTCGAAGGCTGTCGCCGATGAATCCACGTCGTGATAGGCGCCGTCGACGAGCTCGACCCTGAGATCGACCACCCGGAAGCCGGCGAGCACGCCCGAGCCCAGAACGCTTTCGAGCCCCTTTTCGACGTCGGGTATATATTCCTCGGGTACCGAGCCGGCGACGATCTTCGACACGAACTCGAAGCCCGAATCGATCTGCCCGGGAATGAGCCTGATCTTGAGCCGCGCAAATTCACCTGACCCGCCGGACTGCTTCTTATGCGTGTAGTCGACCGTGCCTTCGCGCGCGATCGTCTCGCGATAGGCGACCTGCGGCGCGCCGACTGTCACGTCCGCCTTGTAGACGCGGCGCAGCATATCGATCTTGTGATCGAGATGCGTTTCGCTCCTGCCTTTGAGGATGGTCTGGCCCGACTCTTGATCGACCGACACAAGAAATGACGGATCCTGCGTCGTGAGTTCCGAGAGCGCCATGTCGAGCTTATCCCGATCCGCCGTAGATCGCGACTCGATGGCGACCTCGATGACCGCAGGCGCGGAGTTGCTCATGACGATGGCCGGAAATTGTGGCGTCCAACAGAACCGCCTTCACCTGGGATGCGACACGCCCTGGGCGTTGACGTAGATGGCGTAGAGCGAGGTGGTGGCGCAGATGAAGAGGCGGTTGCGCTTGGCACCGCCGAACTGCACATTCGCCACCACCTCCGGCACCTTGATCTTGCCGATGAGCGTGCCGTCCGGATGATAGCAATGCACGCCGTCGCCCGCCGATGTCCAGAGATGGCCGTTGGCGTCGCAGCGAAAGCCGTCGAACAGGCCGGGATCGCAGCTCGCGAACACCTCGCCGCCGAAGAGCGTGCGGCCATCGGTGCCTAGCTTGAAGCGGCGGATATGACGCGGCCCGTCCTCGACATGGGTTGCGCCGGTATCGGCGACGTAGAGGAGGCTCTCGTCGGGAGAGAAGGCCAGCCCGTTCGGCTGGACGAAATCGGTCGCGGCCACGTCGAGGGCCAAGCTCTCGGGGTCGATGCGGAAGACATGGCTCGCGCCGATCTCCGATTTCGCGGCATCGCCCTCGTAATGGGAATCGATGCCATAGCTCGGGTCGCTGAACCAAATCGAGCCGTCGGACTTCACGACCACGTCGTTCGGCGAGTTGAGCTTCTTGCCCTTCCAATTGTCGGCGAGCACGGTGCGCCTGCCGTTCGGCTCGGTGCGCGAGACGCAGCGCCCGCGATGCTCGCAGGAGACGAGCCTGCCTTCGCGATCGACCGTATGGCCATTGGTATTGTTCGCAGGCTCGCGGAACACCGACACCGAGCCGTCGCACTCGTCATAGCGCAGGATGCGGTCATTGGGGATATCCGACCAGAGGAGATAGCGCCCGGCCGGGAAATAGGCCGGTCCCTCGGCCCAGCGGCAGCCCGTATGGAGCTTCTCGAGATGCACATTGCCATGGGCGAGACGCTTGAAGCGCGGGTCCAGGATCTCGATCGATTGAGTATACATCGCTCCTCTCCTCGGGTCGGTCCAACCTTCGAGTCTTGCGCCTGTCATCGACGCCGCGTAACCAGGCAACCCGCCATGCCTATCGGAACCTGCTCGAAATGGCGAGCTTGCGACAAACGGGGAGCCCCATGCTGATCGCGCAAATCACGGACCTGCATCTGCGCCCACGCGGCCAGCCGGCGATCCGGATCGTCGAGACCAATATGCTCGCGGCGCGCGCCGTCGCCACAGTGATGGCGCTCGATCCCCGCCCCGACGTGGTGCTGGTCACCGGCGACATCGTCAACAATGGCGGGCCGGAGGAATATGAGACGGCGCGCCAAATCCTGGGGCGCTTCCCCATGCCGGTCTATGTCGTGCCAGGCAATCACGACCAGCGCGACAATTTCCGCGAGGCCTTGAGACGCTTTCCGGGCGTCACCTCGCATCCGCGCTTCGTGCAATATGCGATCGAGGATTACCCGGTGCGGCTCATCGGCCTCGACACGCATATCCCGAAATCGAGCGCCGGCGAATTATGCGAGGAGCGCCTCGCCTGGCTCGACAAGACGCTCGCCGCCGAGCGCGGCAAGCCGACCCTGCTCTTCATGCACCACCCACCCTTCCTCTGCGGCATCGGCCATATGGACAAGATCAGGCTGATCAACGGCGCCGAGCGCCTCGAAGCCATCGTGCGCGCCAATCCGCAGGTGAAGGCGCTCACCTTCGGCCATCACCACCGCCCGATCGAGACCTTGTTCGGCGGGGCGCTGGCCTCGATCGCGCCCGGCGTCGCGCATCAAGTGGAATTCGATCTGCGCCCCGGCGAACCCGACGGATTGATCGCCATGGAGCCGCCGGCCTACCGCATATGGCGCTGGGATGGCGAGCGCCTCGTCAGCCATATGGCCTATGTGGAGCGCTATGCCGGACCCTATCCGTTCATCGAGGATTGAACCGCGAAGAACTGACGCGGCGCAGGAGGCGTCTCAACGCGCCGGTTGCGCGACCGCCGGTGTGGGGGCGCGGCGACCGCGCAGCCTGTGCAGGCCGACGAATAGCAGCGCGCCCACGACAAGCACCGCGACCGCAACGATCGGCCTGAAGGCGAACCAGGCGATGGCGATGGCGACCGGCGCGATGACGAGCGTCGCGAGCAGCGCCACAGTCCCGAGGCCGAAGCCCACGATACTGCCGACGAAGGGAATGAGATCGGCGAAGACCGCGAGCGGCCTGACGCAGAGGAACGAGCCGATCCAGATCGCGAGCATCAGGCCGGCACGGATCGCCCAGGTCACGATGGTGTTCTCCTCCTCGGCGGCGGCGAACATCTGCGGCGCGCTCATGATGCCGGGCCTCAGCATGGCGAGCTTGTCGCCGGCCTCGGTCTGAAAGGGTGCGAAACCCGTTCCCGACTGGGCGGCGATGACGCTGAGCGCGCCTGTCGGCACGAGCAGATAGGAGATGCGCAGATCGCCGATGCGGGGCTCGCCTGGGTTTTGCCCGACATAGATCATGCCGTCCGAGACTTGCGCGTTGGGGTTCCTGGCCTTGAGCGCCGCAGCGAGCTCCTGGGGAACCGATAATCTGTCGCCTGCAGGAAGCTGCGCCAGCAAGCCCTCGTCGAGCGCAAAACCTCCGAGCTTGGCGTCCTGCGCGAAATAATCGCGGCCGGCGACCGTCTTGCCCGGATTGCCATGGTCCTGCGGGCGCTTGAACCGGCCCGAATCGATATGGTCCTGCGACCATACCTTGTCATAGGTATAGGTCTTGGTTTCGGTCTCGCTGCCGCCGACATTCTTATGCGTTTCGGTGTGCTCCGTTTCCTTCCATTGATACATCTCGGCGATGCGCGTGAGGCGCAGCCCCGTCCCGGTGACGCCGAAATCTGTATCCACGAGCGGCTGCGTCACGCTCGCCTGCCCGGCCACATGCACGAGCTTGCCGTTATTCGCCGGGTCTGGCTTTTGCGCATCGACATCGACGACGAGGCCCCGCCCCTGCGCCAGCGAGCGGGCCGTCTGCACCGCCCGATGCTCGTTCCAGAAAATGCCGATGACGGAACCCACGATCAGCACGAGGCCGATGAGGATGCCGACCAGCGCGTTCTTGATGCGCGTGAACCAGGAAGTCGTGGTGGTTTCGCTGAAGCTGTCGGACATGCTCGCCCCATTTGGCCAGGCGCCTGAACGGCACTTGCGTGCCTTGGAACGAAGTTTTCGCGGCAAAGAGCCTGGAAAGCAAGCCCATCCGACCCGTCATTTGCATCCGCAATCGTGATATGTTTCGCTCGGCTCAAGGGCTCGATGGGTGCATTCGAGCCGAAGGGAGGGACACGTCGTGAAGCTCGAGGCCGACATCATCGTGGTCGGCTCAGGC
>JBIOEK010000189.1:0-7311 GCA_044445925.1 Hyphomicrobiales bacterium | reverse complement strand
TCGCATGCGGGACGGCGACGCGTTGCAAGACATCACGCGAACCACAGCCCGACAGAAGCGCACGCGCACGAAGACGAATCATCGGCTCTACTGGCGAAGCGCCTGGGGAGCCTTGCTCCGCGCCGCCCATGTCGAACTATACAAATGCTCTTGTGAACTTGCGCGGAGCTTTCGAGCCTTTTGGGATTTCTACCCCGTCAATCCCGGCACGCTTAGCTCTCGTCCGGCGTCCCAAGTGAGTCGTGAAGAGGACAAGCGACTTAGCAAAGAGGACTTGAGTAGATGCTATGATACGCCGCCGGCGCCCGGAAGGTTCCCACAGGCGTTGTTCTTTTCTTCCTTGCCTTGCCTTCTCGCCTTGCTTTCTGGCTTGGCGCTGCCGGGCGGCCTGGAACGGCAGAAGGGGTGCGCCATCACGGCGGCGTCTTGCCCATCCTCAGATCGGCTTCCTTGCGGATCAGGTCCGTGAGCTCGGGGCGGTTGGCGGCGAGGCTGCGGAAATCCGCGATATCGAGGGAGAGGAGCTGCGTCGGCCTGGTGGTCATGATGGTGGCGTTCCGGGGAGCGCCGGTGAGAATGGCGATCTCGCCGAAGAAGGCGCCCGAACGGAGCCGGACCGGCTTCGGCTCGATCAGGATCTCGACTTCGCCCTCGACGATGAAATACATGCAATCGCCGGGCTGGCCGCGCCGCGTGACCACGGCGCGCGCCGGATAGTCGCGCGGCCGCAAGAGGGCGGCGACGTCGGCGATGGTCGCAGCCCCGGCATTCTCGAAGAACGAGACTGTCGAGATCATGTCCCAGCTGCGCAGGAACTCGGTGCGCTTCAGCTCGGCCGAGAAGCCGGTGGCGAGGATACCGGCGAGAAGGCTGATGGTGCCGAGGCCCCCGATCATCACGGCTCCCCCGATCATCCGCCCGGCGAGCGTCACGGGCGTCATGTCGCCATAGCCCGTCGTGGTGAGCGTGGTGATCGCCCACCAGAGCGAGGCCCCGACGCTGCTGAAGACCTGGGGTTGGGCATGACGCTCGGCCAGGAAGCTGAGCACCGCGCCGCCGGTGAGCACGATGGCGAACAACAAGAGCACGCCGAGGATCGGCTCGCGCTCGCGCAAGATGACGACCGCGAGCATCCGCCCGCCGCCCGAATAGCGCGCAAAGCGCAACAGCCAAAGCGAAGCGAGAAGCGGGGCTCCGCCCGGGGTCCAGAAGAAGGGCGCGGCGATCGCCATCGGCAGCACGGTGAGCACATCGAGCGTCCCCCAAACCGTGCCCGTCCATGCGGCGTCGCCGACTTGCGTGACGCCGCCCTGCGCGGCGCCTTCCTCCTTGGCCGGTTGCCGCCGGCTCGCCTCGATCGCGCCCGCGAGCGCGATGCGCAACAGCGCGTCGATGACGAACAGGACGAGGATGGCGATCAGCACGGCCGAGGCGAGGACATGCTCTCCAGGCGACATATTCTTGGACGTGCCGGCGATCATGGCGAGGAGCCCGATCAGGATGAGCGCCGCCTCGGCGCGCCGGTAGAGGCGCGCCCGCAACGACATCGACTGACGATCGAGCACCGCGGCGATCCTGCCGAGCAGAGGCATGGCCTCGCGGGGCTCCGTCGAATCCTCGGGCCCACCCGTGGTCATTGCGGAGAGCCGACGCCGAAGGGGACGCAATAGGAAATGTCGTGCAACGCTCTCATCCTCGGACCAATTCGCGAGCGCCCACCCAGATTGGTGTTGACGCATGCCACAATAGCAGCGCATCCGATTGGGAAAAGCCAGCTTTTTTAGGCAGGCGTTTCTCGAGGCCGGCCCGCGTACAGCCTGCCGGCGGCCGCCGCTGCGAGAGGGGACATGCAACGTCGATTCCATTCGGGGCGCGATTTCCGCAAATGCCTCAGCATCGAGGAGCTGCGCGCCCTCGCAGGCCGTCGCTTGCCGGCCTTCGTGCGCGAATATCTCGAGGGCGGCGCCGAGGATGAGGTGACGCTGAGGCGCAACCGCCTGGTCTTCGAGCGTATCGCCTTCGTACCGAAGACGCTCGTCGATGTGTCACGGCGCGACCTTACGGTCGAAATCTTCGGCGAAACGCTCAATCTGCCCCTCGCCATCGCGCCGACCGGCGCCAACGGGCTCTTCGCGCGCCAGGGCGACCTGGCTCTGGCGCGGGCCGCCAAGTCAGCCGGCATCCCCTTCATCCAGAGCACGGTGTCGACGCTGAGACTCGAGACCATCGCCGCCGAGACCGGCTTGCGTCACTGGATGCAACTCTACATGCTCAAAGACCGCGCCGTCACCGAGGCCATCGTGGCGCGCGCCGGCAAGGCCGGTTGCCGGGCGCTGGTCGTGACCACCGACGCCGTCGTCTTCGGCAACCGCGAATGGGACCGGCGCCATTATGCGAGCCCGACGACGCTGAGCCTCGCGAGCCGGATCGACATGCTCGTCCATCCGCGCTGGATGCTCGACGTGCTCGTGCCGAACGGTGCGCCGGCCTTCGAGAACCTGCTCGACTTCCTGCCGGGCGGGAAGGGCAACCCCGTCGAGACGCGCGCCTTCCTCGTCAGGCAGATGGACCCGGCCATCACCTTCGAGGACATCGCCTGGCTGAGGCGCATCTGGCGGGGCAAGCTCGTGGTGAAGGGGATACTCGACGAGGACGACGCCCGCCGGGCCGCGGATGCGGGGGCGGACGGCATCGTCGTCTCGAATCACGGCGCGCGCCAGCTCGACGGGGCCGTCTCGCCGATCGAGGTGCTTCCCGAGATCGCCAAGGCGGTCGGCGGGCGCCTCTGCGTGATGATCGATGGCGGCTTCCGGCGCGGCACCGATATCGTCAAGGCGCTGGCGCTCGGCGCGGATCTCGTTCTCCTCGGACGTGCCACGCTCTACGGCCTTGCGGCCGGGGGCGAAGCGGGAGCCAAGCATGCGCTTTCGATCCTCGCCGAGGAGATCGAGCGCACGCTCGGGCTGCTCGGAGCGACATCGCTGAAGGAATGCGTGGGACGGGTGAGGGCGGCTCCTGGCGGCGGCTGACCGGGTCGTGGACGGATTCTCCCCTTGCGGGTCGCGGTCCCGCCGGCAGGAGATCGTGCATCGCGACCACGTGCTCGCTGCGGACGATCAGATCGAAGCCAAGGCCGAACGCCTCGGCACGTCTCCTTCGCCGCGGTTGTTCTACCCATGGAGGCAGTTCCGTGATTATCATGCCATGATCGTAGGGCTTCGCTTCGGCGAGCAAGCCTCCAGAGCTCGCCGGAAGACTTGTTGCCGGAAGAGTTGGGCTAGCCTCGAGATTCGGGGGATCGATGCATGGATGCTTTCTTCCTCTCGGCATTGGTGTCGTTCGGCCTGACCCTCTTGCTCATGGCCTCGACCGCCACAGAGGCCGGCGCCAACATCACGCTGAGGGTGGGGCGGTCCCTGGAGCTGACCGCCGTCCGCCGGCTGTTCGTCTTGATCGCCAGCGCGGTTGCGATCTTCGTGATCGCGCTTCTTTTCCTGCTGGTGGTGGCGCGCATCCATCCGCAAACGAGCGCCATCTACCGCTGGGGCGATTTCCTGTCCGGGCCGATCTTCAGCAGCGTCGTGCTCGGCTTGCTGTTCGGCATCCTGTTCGCTTTCTGGCTGCGCGAGCTGCTCAGGCTGCCGAACGATCAGGCGGTCCAGCGCAAGCATGTCGTCCAAGCGATCGTGCTGGCCATCCTGCTGGCTCTCGGCGCCTTCTCGGACGTGTTGCGTTCCTATGTGGGCCGCGTCGCCCAGATCAGCTTCGGCGGCGCCCAAGTGAGCTTCACCCCGGCAGCGAATTCGGAGGGGCGGGATCGGCCGAGGGCCGGGGCGCAGCAGGCCAATAGCGGCGAACCGGCCGCGAGCGCAGCGGCGCTCCAGCTCGTCTCGGGCTTGAGCGGGCGCATCAACAGCGATGCGAGATACATCGCCAACCTGTTTCCGCTCGGGAATGGGGCCTCGAATATATTGCTGGAATCGCCCGCCTTCTTTCGCATGAGCGGAAATATCGCGAGCTGTGTCTCGGGAATGCGCGAGGTCAGCGCCGATGAATCCTTCGGGCGCCCCTATCTGCAGGAGCTCCTCGCCGTCGTGCGACAGATCGAGATCTCGCAGAGGCGCCTCGACCCGGCCGTCGCGACCGAGCGCCTGGCGAGGCTTTCCGAGGAGCTCGTCGGCGATGTCGATAAGAGCTTCCTGCATCTTGGCCCGCAGAACCCGGCACGCGGCAAGATCGAGAAGACCTGCGGAGCGCTCATTGTCTCGGCCTGCTCGCCCGAGGAGGCCCGGAAGGCAGCCGCAAGCGAGCCCGTGGATATCGCGGCCCTCGCTTCCGGCTGCTCGAAGGCGGCCGCGCCGCGTCGCGACGAGATCGCCAAGGAGCTGAACGTTCTCTTGAACGATGACGGCCTGCTCGATCGCCCGCATCTCTCCTTGCTGGAGGCAGGCTTGCTGTGGAGCCTCGGGCAATACGAGGCTGCATCAGTCGAGCTCGACGAATGGCTCGGGAAATTCGACCCCAATGAGAGCCCGGCCGCGGCGCAAAGGACGCATCCTTGGTACAAGGCCAGGGCCCGCATCTATCTCGGCATCATCGTCGAGGAATGGTTGCGCGCCTCGTCGAGCTCGCCTGCCGGGCTCCTCGAATATCATATCGAGAACCTGCGCCAGACCGCCGCGCTGATGAAATATCTCCTGAGCGCGAAGATCGAGACCCTCGCCGATTTGAGGGAAGATCTGGAGCTCGAGGATTTCGCCAAGGGCCTGCCGGCCGCCGGCGTCGAGTGCAAGGGGCTCGATGAGGACGCCATCCAGCTTCTCCTCGCCTGGCTCAACCTCTACCCGCCCTATATGGCGAGAGCCACGCAATCGCGCAACTTCGAGAGCTACTCCGCTGATGTGATGACGGCGCGCCGATTGATCCTGAAGAAGGACGTGTTCTGCATCGCCAACACGCATTCCGAGTTTCAGGCCGATGTCGATCAGTTCTACGCCGATTTCCTCCAGGCCTATGCCGAGGTCGAGATGGCCAATGCGGCGCGGATCGCTCTCCTGCCGGATCAGGACGCGGTGCGACGCAGCCTCGATCGCGCCTACCATGCCGCGACGCTCGGCTTGCAGGTGATCAGTGCCCAGGCCGACCTCGATCGCGCCGGCGCCAAGACGGCGCGCTCGCTGAAAGCCCAGATCGAGCCCAAGGTCAGCCTCGACATCGAGGAGCGGCTCAAATCCGTGCAGGCGAGAGCCGCCGACAGGCTGAAGTCGCTTTAGGGCGAGGCGAGCCGCAGCCGCGAAGGAGGTCGGCGCAAGGGGCTAGGGAGGGTCGCGCAGCACCGCATGCGCGCTCGTCGAGAGGAACAGCAGCGTCGTGAAGCACAGCACGAACAGCGAGGCGGCAAGCGCCCGAACAGGTTTCATCTCACGCTCCTCGAGAGGAGGTTACGACAGGAAATATGCTCGAGAGGGGCTGAATGCGAGCTGAATGCCGTGCGCGGGCAGGCGCTGAGCGCGCAAGTGGAACGGTATTTGCCTTTTCGGCCTCGATGGATGACGCTGCGGTCAGCATGTTCGACACGATTGCGACCACCTACTCCTTGCCGGTGGTGAGATCGTCGCGCCGCTCGCACCGGGCGGCTGCGGCAGGACGAGGATTGTCGCGCCATTGCTTCGAGCGCGCTATGGCTTCGAGCGACGAGACGCCGGCTCGATCGCGATCGCGAGGGCGCAGATGACGATCGTGAAACTATACGAACGCATATTCGGTTGCCCTTCCGGCACACCGCCTTCGGCCCAATTCCACTCCCTGACGCAACCAGAAAAGGACGAAGACCATGACGACAGCCTCAATCCTGCGCCCGGCGGCCATCGCCGCCGCGGCGCTGATCGGCGCAAGCCTCTGCCTTGGGGCGCCGGCCGCACGCGCCGACGCGCTTGACGACATCGCCAAGGCCGGTGTCCTCAAGGTCGGCGTGTTCGGCGACTTTCCGCCCTTCTCTTCGGTGTCGACCGATATGAGCCTCAAGGGCTACGACATCGACGTTGCCCAGATTCTCGGCGAGGCGTTGAAGGCCAAGGTCAATCTGGTCACCGTGACGGGCCAGAACCGCATCCCCTATCTGACCGAGCGGCGCGTCGACATCCTGCTGAGCGTCGGCCAGAGCGCCGAGCGCGAGAAGGTGATCGACTTCACCGATGCCTATGCGCCCTATTACATCGCCGTCATCGGGCCCAAGGCCCTGAAGGTCGAAGGCAAGGCCGACCTTGCCGGCAAGAGCATCGCGGTCAACCGTGGCACGCTCGAGGATAGCTCGCTGACCGAGGCGGCCCCCCCGAGCGCCGACATCAAGCGCTTCGACAACTACAACTCGGTGATTCAAGCCTTCCTGTCAGGGCAGACGCAGCTCATGGTCGTGGGCAACGATGTCGGCGCCGAGGTGCTGGCGCGTCAGACCGCCCTGCAGCCCGAGCAGAAGTTCCAGCTTCTGACCTCGCCCGACCATATCGCGCTCAACAAGAACGAGCCGCGCCTGAAGCAGCTCCTCAACGAGACCGTCGCCAAGATGCGGGGCGACGGGACGCTGAACAAGATCTCGCTCAAATGGCTGAACAAGCCGCTCGATCCGAAAGACCTCTGAGCCGGTGGACTACAGCCTCGACTTCAGCTGGCTCGCCGATGCCGTCTCGCTGATCGGCAACGGCGCGCTCGTGACGGTCTTCCTGATCGTCGCGAGCGCCCTCCTCGGGACGCTCATCAGCGTCCTGGGCGCTGCCGGACGCCGCAGCCCCTACGCCGCGATCCGCAAAGGGGTCGCGGCCTATGTCGAGCTGATCCGCAATACGCCGTTCCTGGCGCAGCTCTTCTTCATCTATTTCGGATTGCCGAGCCTCGGCCTGCGCCTCAATCCCTTCGTCTCGGCGATCCTGGCGATGACCGTCAATCTCGCGGCCTACGGCATCGAGATCGTGGGCGCGGGCCTCGATGCCGTGCCCGCGGGCCAGCGCGAAGCCGGCCGGACGCTCGGCCTGCGTCCCGCTCAGATTTTCATCAAGATCGTGTTGCCGCAGGCGTTGAAGGTGATCTTTCCGGCGCTGACCAGCCAGATCGTCATCACCATGCTGGAATCGGCGGCGGTGTCCCAGATCGCCGTGCGCGACCTGACCTACGAGGCGGACCTGCTCCAGGCCAGGACCTTCCGATCCTTCGAGACCTATCTCATCGTGACCTTGGTCTATCTCCTCCTGAGCGTCGCCTTGCGCCGGCTGATGCTCGCCGGCGACAAGCGCTTCCTGCCGGCGAGGATACGCTGAT
>JBIOEK010000188.1:0-7320 GCA_044445925.1 Hyphomicrobiales bacterium | reverse complement strand
GGGCCTCCTCGGCGAGGAAATGGCCGCAGGCGATGCTCTCGCCCATGGCCTTCGGCGCGAAGCTCTTGCGCCAGGCATCGAGGGCCTTCTCTTCGCCGCCCGTCAGGTAAAACTTCCCGGTCAGCACCAGGACCGGGCGGGCGATCTTGCGGCCCGCAGCGAGATCGGCCTCGTCGGCTTCGACGTCGAGCCCGGCGCCCGCGCGGTAGTCCTCGCAGAAGGCGTGGATGCGCGAAGGCTCGTTGGCCGAGGCGTGATAATGGGCAAGCGCCCGAGGATCGAAGGGCGCGAGCGATTTCTCGTGGTTCCACTGCGACAGGAGCCCGTCCACATAAGATATCGGGTCCTTGGCGATTTCGTCTTCGGGCTCGGGCTCCGGGAGCGCCAGGAACCCCCAATGGCGCGCCTCCTCGCGGCCCGCCTTTATGTCCTGCCAGACCCGATAGGTCGGTAGGATGTCGAGAAGGGCGAGGCGCTCGATTCGGCCCGGATGGTCGAGCGCGAGGCGATAGCCGATGCGTGCGCCGCGGTCATGGCCCGCGAAGGCGAAGCGCACATGGCCGAGCTTCTCCATCGCCTCGATTACGTCTGCCGCCATGGCGCGCTTGGCATAGAGCGCGCCTTCCCGGCTCGGCGGCGCCGACGACCAGCCATAGCCGCGCATGTCCATGCAAACGACGCGATGGGTCTTCGCCAGCAAAGGCGCGACGCGATGCCAGCACACATGCGTTTGCGGGAATCCGTGCAGCAGGACGAGAGGCGGCCCGCTGCCTGCCGAGCGCGCGAAGATGCGCCCCATGCCGACATCGATCCAATGGCTTTCGAACCCTTCGAAAAGATCGGCGAGATCGTCCATGGCGCTCAGCCCCTTCTTCGTGTTCCGCCGATCTTATCGGGGCTTGTCTCGCCCGCAACTTGCCGTGCCGGGCCTGTTTGTCACGGCACGGCCTTGCCGCCTATCCTCTGGCGCCGCCGGGGAACGGCTTGCGCTCGGAAAGCCAGATGCCGCCGAGCACCAGAAGGAACGCCACGGCGTGGTAGAGATGGAACGGCTCGCCGAGGATCACCACCGCGAGCAGCGCGCCGAATACCGGCACGAGATTGTAGAAGACCCCTGTCCGACTCGGACCGATGAGCTCGATGCCGCGAATGAAAAAGACCTGTCCCAGGAGCGAAGGGCCGACCGCGATGAAGGCTAGGACGAGAATGCCCTTCAGGGTGGGCATATAGGTCCATCCCATCGCCATCTCGACAGCGAGGAAGGGGATCGAAGAGACGAAGGCCGAGGCCGCCAGCACCGCGAAGATCACCAGCGCCGAGGCCTTCGGCCGGTCGCGAAGCGCGACCGTATAGGCGGCGAAGATGACGGTGGCGACGAGGATCAGGACATCGCCGTGATTGAAGGTTAGCGCCAGCAAGGTCACGAGCTCGCCGCGGCTCGCGATGATGACGACGCCGCAGAAGGTCACCAGGATGCCGACCCCCTGCAGCAGCGTCACGGGCGCGCGAAACACCAGAGCCATGCCGATCAGGACCAGCGCCGGGTAGGTTCCTTGGAGCACCGCCATGTTCACGGCGGTGGTATATTGCGCGCTCACATAGAAGAGCGAGTTGAAGAGCGTGAATCCAGCCGCGCCCAGGATGGCGAGCTTGCACCAATGCGGCGCGATGAGCGGCCATTCGGCGGCGAGCCGCCGACGGATCGTGAGGCTGAACAGCGCGACCACTATGAGCCAGCGAAGGCAGGTGACCGACATCGGCGAGATCTGGCCGACGGCCATGCGGCCGGCCACCACGTTGCCGCCCCACATCAGCGTCGAGATGCCGATCAGGAGGTAGGGCAGATTGTTGAGGCGCGATATCGCGGCGCTGAGTGCGGTGGCCATTTGCGCTCGTGGTCAGGCCTGTGCGGACGGCTTGCGTCCACGGGCCGAGTCGACCTCAACTCCTTGGCTTTGCGGATCGATCTCGCCGGCGGATGGGCCCATCCGCCGGATTTGAGTCATAAGGGCTTGATCATGCCGTAAGGGGCGCCACAAGCACTTGGGAGCAGGACAGCCATGTCGGGTTGGTCGAGATTCTGGCAGGACGATATCGGCATCGCGGCTCTGCTGTCGGCTACGGCGGGCTTCGCCGATGCGGTCGGCTATGTGAACAGCGGCGTTTTCGCGGCCAACATGACCGGCAACACGGTGCTCGCGGGCCTGTCGCTCGCGAACGGGGACTGGGATGTGGCCTTCGGCCGCGGCATGACGCTCGCCGCCTTCTGCGGCGGCGTCGTGGTGGCGAGCCTCGTCCTGCGGTTCTCGCGCGGCCGCGGCACGGCCCCGCTCATCGGGGAGGCCGCGCTGGTGCTCGCTTCCGCCTTCGCCGAGGCGCGAACCCATCTCTCGATCGCGCTGATCGCCGCCGCCATGGGCATGCAGGCGGTGGCGGTCACCCGCTTTCGCTCGGTGGTGGCCTCGACAGTCGTGGTGACGACGACCATGGCGCGTCTTTCCGAGTTCGGGCTGAGCTGGCTGATTGCGAGGCCGCAGGCCAGGGAAGCAGCCCCTAAGACAGCGCCCTCGCTGCTCGCGGCGATCTGGATTTGCTACGCGCTCGGCGCCGTAGCCGCCGCCCTGGTCATGCGGGCAACGGCATGGCCCCTCTTCGCCCCGGCCGCCATGCTCGTCCTCGTTGCCCTTATCGTGGCGCTCAAGCAATCGCGGGCGTGACCATCGCCTTTGCGAGATGAGGGGTCATTCTTCAAGGGTCTCGCCGTGCGGCAGGGGGGAACGCCCCAATTGCACGCGGCTCGCTCCGCATTTACATGGAGCCCTGTTCGGAATATCGAACAAGTCGTCCTGCGTGCCGTGTCCGCCCGAGCTTGTCGATGGCACTGCACCTTCGCGCGAGGAGGCAGCGCCTTATCCATGCAAACAGGAGCGGCCGTCCTTCCCATTCGTCTCGGCGAGGTCGATCGTCCCTCGAGCCTCCTGGCGCGCTTCGGCGCGGACGATCCCGTGCGGCTCGATTGCGGCGTTGACCTTGCGCCTTTCCAGATCGCCTACCAGACCTATGGCGAGCTCGACGCCGATAAGGCGAATGCCGTGCTCGTCTGCCATGCGCTCACCGGCGATCAGCATGTCGCGAACCGCCATCCCGTGACCGGCGCCGAAGGCTGGTGGAGGACCATGATCGGCCCCGGAAGGCCGATCGACACGGATCGCTTTTTTGTCATCTGCGCCAATGTGCTAGGCGCCTGCATGGGCACCACGGGGCCAGCTTCGACCAACCCGGCCACGGGCAAGGCCTGGGGCCTCGATTTTCCGATGGTGACTGTTCCCGACATGGTGCGGGCTCAAGCCAAGCTCATCGACCGGCTGGGCATCGAGAGCCTGTTCTGCGTGCTCGGCGGCTCGATGGGGGGCATGCAGGTCCTGCAATGGGCGGCAAGCTACCCGAGCCGTGTTTTCTCCGCCCTGCCGATCGCCACGGCCGCGAGGCATACGGCGCAGAACATCGCTTTCCACGAGGTCGGCAGGCAGGCCGTGATGGCCGATCCCGATTGGTGCGGCGGGCGCTATCTCGAGATGGGGACCCGCCCGAGCAAGGGGCTCAGCGTGGCGCGCATGGCAGCCCATATCACCTATCTGTCCGAGCAGGCACTGCACCGCAAATTCGGCCGCAACCTGCAGAACCGGGAGGCGCCGACCTTCTCCTTCGACGCGGATTTCCAGGTCGAGAGCTATCTGCGTCACCAGGGCTCGAGCTTCGTCGAGCGCTTCGACGCCAATTCCTATCTCTATGTCACGCGCGCCATGGACTATTTCGACCTCGCCGCGGATTATGGTGGCGTCCTGGCGCGCGCCTTCCAGGGCTCGAAGACGCGCTTTTGCGTCGTGTCCTTCACCTCGGACTGGCTGTTCCCGACCTCGGATTCGCGCGCCACAGTGCATGCCTTGAACGCCACCGGCGGCTCGGTCTCCTTCGTCGAGATCGAAACCGACAGGGGCCATGATGCCTTCCTGCTCGATGTGCCCGAGCTCTTCGCGACGACGCGCGGCTTCATCGACGCGGCGGCGCGCGCGCGGGGGTTGGTGAAGCGGTGAACATGACCGTCTTCCCGAACCCGGAAGCCGCGCCGCCGCGCGTCGACCTGCTCACCGTTGCCGACATGGTCGAGCCCGGCTCGCGCGTGCTCGATGTCGGCTGCGGCGACGGGGCCTTGCTCGAGCTACTCTCGAGTCGCCGGGGCGTCGATGGACGCGGCATCGAATTGTCGCAGCAAGGCGTCAACGAATGCGTGGCCAAGGGGCTCTCGGTCATCCAGGGCGATGCGGATACGGATCTCGTTACCTATCCGGACGATGTCTTCGACTATGTGATCTTGTCGCAGACCTTGCAGGCAACCTTCGCGCCGAGGACCGTGCTCGAGCATATGCTGCGCATCGGGCGGCGAGCCATCGTCTCCTTCCCGAATTTCGGCCATTGGCGCATCAGGGCCCATCTCACGCTGCGCGGGCGCATGCCGGTCACCGAGACGCTGGCCTATGCCTGGTACGACACGCCCAACATCCATTTCTGCACCATCCGCGACTTCGTCGGCCTCGTCGAATTGGTCAATGCCCACATGGAGAAGGCCGTGGCGCTCGACCAGGCGGGGAGGCCGGTCCGCGTCAATGCGCCCTGGTGGTTCTGGAATATCTTCGGGCAGCAGGCGGTGTTCGTGCTGCGGCGAGGCGACGCTGCCCGGGCCTTGGCTCGGACCTAGGATCAACCAGCGGCGATTGTGACGGCCAGTGTCGGAATTGCGGTGAGCGGGTCGATGTCAAAGCCGATTTCGACACCGCGACCATCGTCTGTCCGGCAAGAAAACGTCAGCTCGGGGGTGGACGGGTCGTGAGACAGTTTCCATGCTCGTTTAGGATAGGTCAGTCGGGCATGGTCTTCCGCCGTCTCTGCATTCAGCACCAGAACCCGCTCTCCAGGTAGCCTCCGCAGGCTGGCATCCAGAACGTCGAGCGGCAGCCTGACAAGCCATTCCCGCTTGTCCGTATCCAGCAAACGCAACTGGATGGTGCCCGCCTCCGCGATCGAAACCGCCGCGATCTCGGCAATCTCGATCGCCTTCGTGTCCCCATTCGAGTCAATCTCCATCTGAGCTTTTCCTCAAATATCCATGGGTTACAGGCAGCCGTCCGGCCCGGCCAAGCTCAAAGGTTGAATACCCGCAACGTCGTGCCTCGAGCCGCCGAGCGTCGACATAATCTGTACCGTCAGCGCCCTGGCGCTATATCCGTTCATATATATCGATGATCGACAAGCCTCGCAATGAAGAATTGCCGACACAAAGATTGATAGGTCCGGATCGCCCGAAGGGAACAGGGAACTAGGCAGGCTACCTCAGTCGGCGAGCGCAGCCTCGATGCCCCTGATCTCCCGCAAGGCGCTCTTGCGGATCTTGCGTTCCGCATCCCGATAGAACGAAACGATCGTCTTGCCCGTATCGGTCAGGGACGCGCCTCCCCCATTGCGGCCGCCGCCGCGCGCCTCGACGAGCGGCGTTGCGAACATCCCGTTGAGCTCGTCGATGAGAAGCCAGGCGCGCCGATAGGACATTCCGAATTCGCGCCCGGCAGCCGCGATCGAGCCCTGCCTGCGGATGGCCTCCAGCAGTGCGATCTTCCCTGGGCCGAGACGGCTGTCGGGGCTGAAATCCAGACGTAGGGTCACCCGGGTCGACATAGTTTCGTTCCTGGAACTACTTTCTATCGTGCGTTGAAACGCTTTTGAGGGCAACCGGCCGTGCAGCCGCAACCGGAGTGTTCCATTGAGATCAGGCTCGTGCGTTCGACCAGCCCCACCAACGCTTGGGCCTCGCCCCGCGATACGAGCCGCCGCTGCAGGAATGCGTCACACGGTCCTTCCGACCGGCGCTGCGATGTCTCATTTCCGCGGCGAGACAACCGTGCGATTGGCGCCTTGGCGCTCGAACATCCAACCCGGATATTCCTTGGGAAGCGCGCTTGCCGCATCGAGTGCCTTCAGATCGTCGCCGGAAAGCTCGATGTCGGCAGCGGCGATGTTTTCAGTCAGCTGTGAAGTGCGCTTGGCTCCGACGATCACGCTGGTCACGGCAGGCTGATGGAGAAGCCAGGCCAATGCGATTTGGGCGACGGTGCAGGTGCGCGCTTGCGCGATCGGCCGCATCGCGTCGATGACTCGGTCGGCTCGATCGCGATCAACCGGCGGGAAGTCGAACGTCGCCCTGCGACCCTCGGCACCGGCGGTGTTGCTGCGATCATATTTGCCTGACAGCAGACCCCCGGCCAGCGGGCTCCAAACCATCAAGCCAACCTTCTCGGAGTTGAGCATCGGGATGATTTCCCGTTCGAGGTCGCGGCCGGCCAGCGTGTAATAGGACTGAAGCGAACGAATGGGTGCGAGATGTCGCCGGTCGGAAATTCCGAGCGCCTTCGCGACGTGCCATGCCGCCCAATTCGAGACGCCGATATAACGGACGAAGCCTTGGCGAACGAGTGCGTCCAGGGCTTCGAGCGTTTCCTCGATCGGGGTGACGTTGTCGAAGCCGTGGATCTGGTAGAGATCGATATGGTCGATCTGCAGGCGCTTGAGACTGGCTTTCGCCTGTTCGAGGATATGGAAGCGGGATGCTCCATTGCCGTTAGGTCCGTTCGCCATGCGCCCGAAGACCTTGGTGGCAACGACGACCTGGTCTCGGGCTATGCCGAGATCGCGGAGCGCTTGCCCGGTGATCTGTTCGGACAGCCCCTCGGAATAGACATTCGCAGTGTCGAGGAAGTTGATCCCGGCATCGAGCGCGGTGCGCACCAGATCGTTCGCCTCTTTCTGCTGCAGCGCGCCGATCTGCTTCCACATGCCTTCGCTCCCTCCGAAGGTCATGGTGCCGAGGCATAACTCCGAAACGAACAGGCCTGTCTGTGCAAGGGTATTGTAGCGCATGACGAAGCCTTTCGGGACAGAGACGGGAGAGCTGGGCTGCCGGAAGACACCGATGGTCGACGACCTCGGCCTCATCCGAAGGTGACGTCGTAAGCCTGAACGTCGGAACCGGGAAGTCGGATCTCAAGGGTGTGATCACCGATTGCGGGGTAGTTGCGGCGATCGATCCTTAGGCGATGGGAGCACGATGCCGAACCACACTTCTCTCGAAGACCGACAGAGTCTTTGCGACCACGGTTTTGCCGAGCTTGACCCAGAATATAAGGCCAACGGCGCCGAGAGCTGAGCCGGCGCAGATGCAAAACGTGATTTCAAGCCATTGCGGCAGCATCATCGGAGAACCTTGTTGGT
>JBIOEK010000187.1:0-7324 GCA_044445925.1 Hyphomicrobiales bacterium | reverse complement strand
GGAGGCGCTAGCGGCGCAACGCGGCACGGCGCTCGAGCGCAGGCTGGCGATCTTCTCGGTCGATGACCGAGATGTCGTTCTCCTGGGCCGCGAGACCATCATCCGCGACGGCGAGACGGTCGGCTGGCTGTCCTCGGGCGGCTACGGCTACACGGTCGCGGCGAATATCGGGCTTGGCTATGTGCGCAACAAAGCGGGCGTAACGGACGATTACCTCGCTTCCGGCGACTACCGGCTCGAGGTCGCCCGAGAGGAGGTCAAGGCGAAGCTCCATATGAGGCCGCTCTATGATCCGGCGGGCGCGCGGGTGCGAGGATAGGCCGGGCTTGCCAACCCTTTGCAGCATTGGTCATCCCCGGCGAGCCGTCATAGGGGCCAGCGTCATAAGTAATCCGACCAAGTCTTGATGGCGGCGAGGGAATGGGATCCATTTTTGGCGGGGACCTGGATTCCTTTTCCTCGGATCGCGCGGCTTGTGCCTGGCAGAGCGGCAGGCGCGAGACGGGCGCGATCCTCGCCGGGAATGACACGAAGGTGCGGGTAAGGGGCGAGGTGAAGGGGTTTATTCTACTCCGCAGCTTCCCTGATCAAGCTCTCGCCAGGCCGCACGCGCGTGAACTTCACCCGCTCCATCGCGGTCGCGACCGCGTCGCCCTTCAATCTCGCGACCGTGTAGCTCGAGGTCGCGAGCTCGGAGGTTTCCGGGTAATCCTCGCGGAAATGTGCGCCGCGGCTGTCCTCGCGGGCGAGCGCCGCCGCCACGATGGCGCGGCTGACGAGAATGAGGTTCTCGAGATTGAGCCGGTCCATCCAGGTGAGGTTGAAGGCGCGCTCGGCTGCGCCCGCCCCCATGCCTCTTATGTCATGGGCGAGCGCCGCGAGGCGTGCTTGCGCCTGCCGCAGGCCCTCGCCAGTGCGCAATATGCCGGCATCGTCCCACATCGTCGACAGCAGCGCCCGGCGCACGCCTTCGAGATCGCCCTTGCGGCCGCCGAGCCCCGCAAAGGCGCGCTCATGCGCCATTGCGAGCGCGGCCTTGTCGGGCTCGGGGAGCGCCGCTTCCTCTCGCGCCGCGAACCCGGCCATGGCATCGCCCGCAAGGCCGCCGAACACGGTCGAGTTCGCGACCCCGTTGCCGCCGAGCCGGTTGGCGCCATGCACGCCGCCCGTATCCTCGCCTGCGGCGAACAGGCGCGCCATGCCGGTCGTGCAGTCGGCGCCGAAGACGACGCCGCCCATCATGTAATGGGCGGTAGGGATCACCTCGACGCGGCCGCCGGCGAGATCGAAGCCGCAATCCGCGCAGCGCTCCACCATGCCCTTGAACTGACGGCGCACCTTTTCGGGGCCGAGATGCCCCATCTCGATGAAGACGCCGCCATGCGGGCCAGCATGGCCCTTGCGGATGCGGTCGATGATGGCGCGGCTGACGATGTCGCGCGTCGCCCGCTCGCCCTTCTCGTCATAGGCGAGCATGAAGCGCTCGCCCGTCCGGTCGGTGAGCCAGCCTCCCGAGCCGCGCAGCCCCTCCTCGAGCACCGTGCCGGTCATGCGCGTATCCTCGCCGGCGAGCAGGCCGGTCGGATGGAACTGCACCATCTCCATGTCGCGCAGCGGAAGACCAGCTCGCAGCGCCATGGCAAGGCCGTCGCAGGATTTGTCGCCGGACGGCGTGTGGTAGCGATACATGGTCGGCCCGCCGCCGGTCGCCAGCAGCACGGCGCGGGCACGGATGAGCTTCGCCTCGCCCGAGCGCATATCGAGCATGAGCACGCCCGCGAGGCCCGAGCCGTCGGCCGCCGGGATGAGATCGAGGGCGCGGTGATCCTCGAGCCGTCCCACCTCGCGCCTCAAGACCTGCTCCATCAGCCGGTTGATGATCTCGATGCCTGTGAGATCGCCCTTATGCACGGTGCGGTCGAAGCTCTGCCCGGCGAAGGCCTTCTGGTGGATCGTGCCGTCCGGGTTGCGATCGAAGAAGCAGCCGAGCTCGGTCTCGAGCTCGCGGATGCGCCTTTGCGCGCCGCTGACCAGCAGCCAGGCGAGGTCCTGGTCGTTCAGCCACTTGCCGCCCTCGATCGTGTCCATGAAATGGCGCTCGACCGAGTCGCCCGGCGCCAGCGCGACATTGTAGCCACCCTGCACCATGCGGGTGCAGCCGCATTTGCCCAAGAGCCCCTTGACGGCGATCGTCACCTCGAGATCGGGCGCGACCCGCTTCGCGTGCAGGGCCGCGAACAGCCCCGCCCCGCCGGCGCCGAGGATGAGGATGTCGGTCGTGACGCTGGTGAGCGAGGCAAGAGCGTTTGCCACCGTCAGTCCGAAGCCCCGATCTTGGCGAGTACCGCCGCCCGCCGCGCCGCCACATCGCTCGCGACCTGCGCGAACAGCGAGCCGCCATGCGCGTCCATGCCGACCAGCAGCGGGCCGAAGCCCTTGATTCGAAAGCGCCACAGGCTCTCGGGGTTGAGATCGTCCATGTCGACATCCTCGATCGCCTCGATCCAGGTGGTCTCGAGCGCCGCGGCGCCGCCGACGATGGCGAGATAAGCGCCGCCCAAGTCGCGGAAGGCGTCGAGCGTCTTGCGGCCCATGCCGCCCTTGCCGATGATGAGGCGTACCCCCTCGCGCTCCATGAGTGGCCGGGTGAAGCGTTCCATGCGCATCGAGGTCGTGGTGCCGATGCAGAGCGGCTCGTAGCCCGCAGGGTTCTCGGGCGAGGGTTCGACCTTGCGCACATTCGGGGCCGTATGGATGACCGCATGGCCCTTGAGATCGAGACGCGTGCGGCGCCCATGGTCGAAGATATGGATCAAGGTTGCGTCGCGGATGCCGAATAGCGTGCGCTCGAGCGTCACCGTGTCGCCGATCTTGAGCGCGCGGACCTCGTCCTCGGTGACGGGAGTGGCAAGGCTGTGATGGGTCATGACTGCCGCGGCTCACTTGAGCGGTGGGACCAATCTCTCGATCGGATGATTGAGCTCCGAGGCGAGGCGCGCATAAAGGTGAATATCGCCGGCAACACGCCCACTTTCGACATCGGCAAGAAGTCTCTCGCTCACGCCAATCGTCGCCGCGATCTCGGCTTGCGTCCTGCCGGCACGCTCACGCCAGAACAAAAGCGGCGTAGGCGCGGCACGCAACGCCGACACTTCCTGGGAGGAAAGTACGAGTTCCTTTCCTGACTTGATGTCGTCGAGCGCATCGCGCGCCGTCACGGCATCGATGATATCCTCATAATCTTCAAGCGGCAGGACGACGAGTTGTTCGCCGCTGGACGCGGTGATGATCTGCGGCTTCGTCATCTCTCAACCTCAGCGATAAATCCCGCCCCTCGGCCCGATATCGAGGATTGTAATGGTGGCCACGTCTTCCGTGAAGAGCACTCGGAAAGAGCCGACCCGCAGCCGTAAGGCGTCGACGCCTTTGAGCTGTTTGACATTGGCCCGTTGTGTCTGCGGGTCGACGGCATATGCTTCGATCGCCGCCTCTATGGATTCGGCGACATTCTTGTGCCGGTCCAGCGCCGCTGCGGCCCGGGTCGCATAGGCAATGGTCTTCACGAGCTGAACGGGTTACCCGAAAGCGATTCCGCCCGGCGTGATCGTGGCCGTGGCGCGACGCGCCGAATGGCATTGGATATTCACCGCGACGGGGTTCATGGTGATGTGGGTCGCCGCCACCTCGACGTGCACGGCGAAGGCGGTCGATCTGCCTCCGAGACCCTGAGGACCGATGCCGAGCTCATTCACGGCTTCCGAGAGCTCCGCCTCGATCCTGGCGCCTTCGGCGTCCGCGCATTGCGTCCGCAGCGGCCGCGTGGCCGCCTTCTTGGCGAGGCGCATGCAGAGATCCGAGGTGCCGCCGATGCCGACCCCGACGATGGTCGGGGGGCAGACGCGCCCTCCGAGCTCGATCACCTTGTCGATGACGAAGCGCTTGACCGCCTTCACCCCGTCGGCCGGAATCAGCATCTCGAGGAAGGAGCCGTTCTCGGAGCCCGAGCCCTTCGGGATCATCTCGATCTCGAGAGTCTCGGAGCGCGCGTCGAAATCGATATGGATGATCGGCACTCCGGGGCCGCAGGAACTCTGCTCGTTGCGGCGCGTGATCGGATGCACGACGGAGGAGCGCAGCGGGTGCTCGCGCGTCGCCCGCTCGCAGCCACGCCTGACAGCCTCCTTCAGCTCGACGCCGTCGAAGACGACATCCTTGCCGATGGTGATATTGTAGATCGGGATGCCGGTATCCTGGCAGAGCAGGTTGCGGGTGCGCTCGGCAACCGCGATGTTCTCGACCATGGTGCCGAGGATGGCGCGCCCGGTGGCATCCGTCTCGCGCCGCCGCAGCTCGGCGAAGCCCTCCTTCACGTCGCGCGGCAAGAGCTTCAAGGCGCGGATGTAGAGCGTCTTGCAGACCTCCTCGATCTCGTGCGGGTCGATGTCCATCGGGATCTTTCCTCACAGAGGCATCGGGACGTCAAAGCTTACGCCGCGTTGAGCAGGAACAACAGCCCGACTGCGACGGCGGCCGCGACCGCGCCCGGAACGATCGCAGCGCTCGTCTCTCGCCACGCCAGAAATTCGATGGCGAGAAGGCGCAGGCCGAACGCCAGATGCAAGGCGAGCGCGGTCACGAGACCCCATTCGGCGATCTTCACCAGCGGATTGCGGGTGAGCGCTAGAAAGCCTTCGAGCCCGTCCGCTCCCTGCAGAGCGGTGCCGAGCGCCAGGAAATGCAGCGGCAGGAACACGGCGAGCGCAATGCCCGAGAGGCGATGCAGCAGCGCGGCGAGAAATCCGCGCCGGCGGTGCTGTGCCAAGATCACGCGTAAACTCTCCGCAACGCAACTCCGCTCATCCCCGCGAAGGCAGGGATCCAGACCTTCCCAAGGCTTCCTGGATTCCCGCTTTCGCGGGAATGAGCGGGAACGGGTCGTCCCAATCCTGCCGGCGTCTTAAGCGAAAGCGGCATCATCCGGCATACACCCCATAGGCGGCGCGCAGGCCGAGCGCGAGCAGGGCGAGGCCGAAGCCCGCCATGGCGAGATCGAACGGGCGGCCGCGCCAGCCTGCCCATTCGGCGAGGATATTGCGCAGGCCGATCGGCGCGTGGATCGAGGCTGCGGCGGCGAACAGCGCATAGAAGGCGAGGAGGCCGGCATTGTGATGCGTGCGCGCCAGGACGGCGCCTGCCGTGAGACCGGCACGCTCGGCGTAGACGATCATGACGAGATGGGCCGCGACGGCGAAAGCCAGGATCGCTGCGGTCGCGCGTTGGGCGAGGAAAAGCGCGCCGCTCATGGCTTGCGCCCGATCGCCCGCTTGAGGGCAAGGCGCTTCAGCCCGGCGATCGCGTAGGTGGGTTGCAGCGCCTTCGGGCAGAACTCGGTGCAGCTCATATGGGTGTGGCAGGACTGGCACCCCTCCTCGGCCGTGACGGCCGCGAGGCGCGCCTCCTGGCCCTGGTCGCGCACATCGTTGAGGAGAGTCCAGGCGCGGTTCAGTGCCGCCGGCCCGAGATAATCGGCCTTCCAGGCGACGACATCGCAGGCCGAATAGCAGATGCCGCAATTGATGCATTCGATGCCTTCATCGGCCGCCTGCCTTTGCGGCGAGGAGGGCGGCACCTTGGCGAAATCCTCTTGCGGCGCGTCGCCCGGCTCGAAATAGCCTTTGGCGTCGCGCCACTTCTCGAAGAAGGGCGCCATGTCGGCGGCGAGGTCCTTGATGACGGGGAGATTGCGCAGCGGCTCGAGCACCAGCCGCCCCCCGGCGTCGACGGCTTGCGAGACGCGGGTGCGGCAGGTCCAGCGCGGGCGTCCGTTCACCGTCATGGCGCATGAGCCGCACATGCCGACCCGGCAAGCGAAGCGATAGCTGAGCGTCTCGTCCTGCTCGCGCTGGATCTCGGTCACGACATCGAGGATGGTCTGGCTCTCGCGGCGCGCCACGCAGAACTCGTCATAGCGCTCGCCCTGCCCGCGCCTGATCGAGACCGCGAGATGCTGCCCGCTCACCGCCGCGCCTCAGCTGCCGGATAGGTCGTGGATATCGGGGAAGAATACATCCTTCCAGCTCGCGGGCTTCACGGCCAGAAGCCCGGTGCGCGCCATGAACTCCGCATAGGCCATGATCTTCTTCGGCGCCATCGTCCATTCGTTCTCGGGCAGCTTGATGATGCGCTCGACCTCGTCTTGCGCCATCTTCGTGTGCTCATCGGCGATCCAGACCGCGGCCGCGCCCGCAGGGTCGGCGATGATCGACTGCATCGCCTCGTCGAGCGCGGCAAGGAAGGCCTTGATCACCAAAGGATTGCGGTCGTGATATTTGGTCGTCGTCCAGATCACGTTGAAGCAGTGCGGACCGCCCATCACCTCATAGCTGTCGAGCACCTTGTGGACGCGCGGATCCTTGAGCTCCTCATATTGATAGGGCGCGGCGCCGAAATGGGCATCGACCTCGGATTTGCCGCTCATCATGGCGGCGAACGCATCCGGATGGCCCATCGAGACGGTCAACGCATCGAGCTGATTGGCCTTGCCTTCGCCGAACAGCTTCTCGGCCGCCATCTGCAAGGTGATCGCCTGGATCGAAACCTTGACGGTCGGCAGGCCGATCTTGTCCTTCGCGGAGAAGTCCCCGATCGTCTTCACATTGGCATTCGTGGTGTTGAGGTAGAGCGGCATGGAGTTCAGCGCCGAGAGTCCCTTGACGCCTAGATTGCCGCGCGTCTTGCCCCAGATCACCAGCATCGGGCCGACCCCGCCGGAGACGATGTCGAGCGTGCCCGAGATCAGCGCCTCGTTCATCGGCGCACCGCCCGTGAACTGCACCCATTCGGTTTTGAGATCGAGGCCGAGCTTCTTGCCCTGCGCCTCGAGCAGGCCCCTCTTTTCGATGATGGTGAGCGGCAGATAGGAGATGCCGAACTGTTTGGCGAGGCGCACCGTCTGCGTTTCGGCGAGGGCGCTGTCGCAGAGGAGCATCGAAGCGAAGGCGACGAGCGAGAAGAAGATAAGCCAATACGACCTTCGCTGAAGAGCTACGTTGTCATTTAGGGCGAGGATCGCGCTCGGCCGACGCCTCCAACGCGCCAACGGGCGATCCGAGGGAAGGGAATCCAGAGCTGCAGCCGACATAATCATCCTCCTCTCCCGGCCTATCCGGCCTTCGCCAGCTCGAGGAGGTTGTCGTCCGTCATCGGCCGCTTGCCCGCTTCGATCTCGTGGATCATGGCGACGAGCGCCGTGACGCTCGGGCAAGGGATGCCGCGTGCCTTGCCGATCTCGGCGATGGGCGCGATCTGCACATCGACCTCGGTG
>JBIOEK010000186.1:0-7331 GCA_044445925.1 Hyphomicrobiales bacterium | reverse complement strand
CAGCGGGTGTAGCTCAGTTGGTTAGAGCGCCGGCCTGTCACGCCGGAGGTCGCGGGTTCGAGCCCCGTCACTCGCGCCATGATTTCATGGACTTGCGCTTGGCTACCCATCCGCCGTGAGACTTGCGAGGCGGGCACGGTTGAGCTATTCGATCATTTTCCGTTCCGACGCATGACCTTGCGGCCGGCCGACAATGCCTCGTCGGCCAGGCGCACGAATGCCGCGCTGACGGCTAAGTAGCTGCGCTCCGGCTTGCGCTTCGAGGCGATACGGCCGGCAGGGTTGTCGCCGATCCCATCGGCCCTGATGCCCCGAGCAAGCCTCGGCAGCGCCGAAGCGCCTCGTGTCCATGAGCGCCACGGCCAAGCGCGTATGCCGCAAATGCGCCGCGCGGAATTCCGGCTTGGCAAAGCTCCTCGCGGCACTCGGGCTCGCGTCTTGCCTCAGCCGCGACAGGCGGATGCCATGGATCTCGGGTCCGCGCAACTTTGGCAGAACGAACCCAATTTTTGAAGGCCTGGCGAGTAGCCACAAGCTTATAGGGCCAATCACCCGCCTGACCTCTCTCCGCAAGCAAGGGAGTGCCGCGTTCGCCTAAGTGCAGGGCCGGGCACGAAATCACGCCGCTCTCTCTTTTGCTGGCAACGCGTTATCCCCACATGGTGAGGGCCACGCAAGGGAGGAGCCCCTCCATGGTTGAGCGGAATTTGCGCCTTCACTTGTTGACCGGGCTCTCGGTGCTCGGGCTCGTCATCACCGGCGCCTTGACTTGGCACGCCGCCGCCAAGGCAGCTCAGCGCGAAAATCGGATGTTCGAGCGTGTGCGTCCCGTCTGCGCTCACAACGGCTTCAACAATGAGGAAGTGCATCGCCTGGTGCGGTTCGCCTATGGGTCTTGGCCAACGAGAGAAGACGCGGTGCACGCGGTCATTGTCCTATGTCGCGGCGATGCGTGAAGCAGCTTATCCATCCCGATATGATGCCTTCATCCCTCGACCGCGTCGCACTGGACCTGGCGCCGGCTTCGGATGGCGGGTGGACTTTTGCGTTCCCGGCCGGCAAGATGTGGAAGTCGTCGCACTCGGGCTGGATTGACGCACAAAATGTCCGCATGACTCTCTAACGAGTGATTGGGATCGTTCACAAATTTCCGGCCCGTCACGCCGGAGGTCGCAGGTTCGAGCCCCGTCACTCGCGCCATCGCCAAAGCACGTTCCGCCGTCGCATGCGCGATGGGTGCCCATATGCCGATTCCCTCGCAAGATAGCCAGAAGCGGGCCGCTGCCGCGCATGCCGTGTCGCTCGTCTTGCCGGGCATGAGGCTCGGTCTCGGAACGGGCTCGACGGCCGCCCATTTCGTCGATCTGCTCGCCGAGCGTGTCCGCTCAGGGCTCGATGTCGTGTGCGTCGCCACCTCGGAGGCGACGCGTGCGCAGGCGCAACGCCAAGGCCTGCCGATCGCGACGCTCGACGAAATTCCCCGTCTCGACCTCACGATCGACGGCGCCGATGAGCTCGATCGCGAGCTGCGCCTGATCAAGGGCGGCGGCGGCGCGCTCCTGCGCGAGAAGATCGTGGCTCGCGCCTCGGCGTGCATGGTGGTGATCGCCGATCGCTCCAAGCTCGTCTCGCAGCTTGGAGCCTATCCGCTGCCGATCGAGGTCGTGCCATTCGGTCTTGCGGCAACGAGGATCGCGATCGAAGCCGAGGCGTCGCGCCTCGGGCTCGGTGGCCGCATCGATCTGCGCAGGGATGCCGCCGGCAAGCCTTTCGTCACCGATGGCGGTCATTACATTCTCGACGCCGCCTTCGGAGTCATAGACGACCCGGTTGCGCTTTCGAGCCGATTGGGCGATACCCCCGGCATCGTCGAGCACGGCCTGTTCATCGGGCTCGCGCGAGGCGCGATCATTGCCGGGGGCGACGACCTTGCGATCCTCGGCTCGCTCGGTTGATAGGGCTCACCGATCGGCCGTAGTGGCCTTCACAGGGAGTATCTCGTGGCCAAGTCGAATGTCCGTCATGCCATTACCGGGTTTTGCCTAGTCGGCGCGCTGATCGCGTTCGAGGCTTCGCAGGCCCTCGCTCAACAGCGCCCGCCCGCTGCGCCGGCTGCGCCAGCCGCCCCCGCGCAACCTGCCGCTCCCGCCCAGCCACCGGCCGCGCCGCTTCCCCCGCTTGCTGCCTCGCATCTGGCGCTCGCCCGCAGCGTCATGGATGCTTCGGGCATCAGCACCAACTTCGATTCGATCGTCGGCAATATCGCCTCGCAGCTCTTGCAGGCCTATGTCAACAAGCGCCCCGCCAATGCCAAGGACTTCGAAGAGATATTGCTCAGCATGAAGCCCGAGCTCGATGTCAAGAAGAAGGAGCTCCTCGCCAAGGCGAGCGAAATCTATGCCAGGAAGGTCGACGAGGCGTCCTTGAAGTCGGTCCTCGCCTTCCTGCAGACTCCGGCCGGCATGAAATATACCGCTGCCCTGCCCGACATCCTCAACGAGGTTGCTGACGCCAGCGAAGCCTGGACCAAGGACATAGCGACCTCCATGGGTGCGAGGGTCGTGGATGAGATGAAGAAGCGCGGCGTCGATCTCGGCCGCTGAGCCGGCCTGGATGCCCGGGCTCTTCTCGGGATTTCCGCCCCGAATAGCTCGGCGCGCTTGACCCATGACGCTTACGCGATGATCTTCGCTCCATGACCGTGGCCGCGGGCCTTCGAGGCAGCCTGGAGGGGCGGGAGCTCTCGGACAGCCTTGCGTCGCGGCTGGGTGCAGGGGCGGCGCTGCTGGTCGCCGTCCTGCCGGTCGCTATGGCGCTCGCCAACCGCTCGGCTCCGTTGCTCCTGGCGTTCGCGGCCCTGCTGGCTCTCGCCTCGGTCGCGGCAAGGACAGGCTGGGCCGGCGTCGGGGGAGCCTTCGCGCCGCTGGCGCGCTCATCGCTCGCCTTGGGAGCGGCGGCCTTCATCGGGCTCGCCATCGCCTCCTATGGCTGGAGCGCCGACCGCGCCCAGACCTTGCGTGCTCTCGGGGAGGGGGCGGTGCCGCTGCTCGCCGGCGCGGTGGTGCTGCGCCTCCTGCCTGGCCTCGCGCCGCGCTGGGCGGCAAGGGCGCTCGCGGCCGGCGTCATCGCCGCGGCGCTGATCTGCATCGGGGAGCTCGAATTCGACATGCCGCTTCGCAGCGCTCTGCATCTGCGCGCCAAGGCGTTCGAATATAATCGGCCGGTGCTGACCCTCCTTGTCCTGTTCTGGCCTCTGTGCGCGGTGGCCATGGCGTCGCGCCGCAGCCCGGTCATCTGGCTCGCTCTCGCGGCGACGACAGCCGCCATCTGGTGCTCGCAGAGCGGAACGGCGATGTTCGCGCAAGCGCTGTCATTGATCGCGGCGCTGGTCGCCTGGCGCTTCCCGCGTGCCATGCTGGCCGGCGGGGCGATGGCGGTCGCCATTGTTTTCGCGTTCATATTCGCCTTCGGCGAAATTGCTCGGAGCGTCTTGCCCGATGCGACCTATGACGCTTTGGCCTGGGCCCATGCGGCGGATCGGGTGGAGATCTGGCGCAGCTACGGCGCCGTAATGCTCGCCCATCCTTGGCTCGGTGTGGGGTTTGGAACCTCGGCGACGCTCGGCGACACCGCGATTGCGGGCGAGGTCGCAAGCGAGTTCCGGCGGATGCTCGCGGTCGGCCACCCCCATAATGGCTACCTTCAGATCGGCGTCGAGCTCGGCATGGTCGGCTGCCTCCTCGCCCTGGCGATCGCGCTGCGGCTGTTGTGGAATTGGCGCAATCTCTGCGGTCCACATATCTGGTCGCGCGTCGGCCTGTTCGCCATGGCTGCCGCGACCATGCTGGTCGGGCACGGTGCCTGGCAGGCATGGTGGATCGCGGTCGTGTTCGCCGGCGCCGCCGTCACCAGGACCATCGTCGGACACGACGTTGAAACGAAAGGCTGACGGCCACTTGCCATGACCACCTACGATACGGATCTGTTCGTGATCGGCGCCGGCTCGGGCGGGGTGCGCGCGGCTCGCATCGCCGCCGGTCATGGCGCCAAGGTGATGATCGCCGAGGAGAGCCGGATCGGCGGCACCTGCGTCATCCGCGGCTGCGTGCCGAAGAAGCTGCTCGTCTATGCGAGCCGGTTCCCGCATGCTTTCGAGGACGCCGTCGGCTTCGGCTTCGAGGCGGCGATGCCGGCCTTCTCCTGGGAGCGCCTGCGCGATCGAGTCGAGGCGGAGGTGACACGCCTGTCGGGGCTCTATCGGAAGGGCCTCGACGGCGCGGGCGTGACCATCAAGGAGGAGCGCGCAACGATCACATCGCCCCATGAAGTGCGCCTGGCCTCCGGCAAGACGCTGAGCGCCCGCGCCATCCTGGTCGCGACGGGTGGAAGGCCCTCTCGGCAGGTTTCGGTGATGGGCGCCGATCTCGCCATCGTATCCGACGATATCTTCCACCTGCCGAGCCTGCCACGGCGAATGGTCGTTCTGGGCGCGGGCTATATCGCGCTCGAATTCGCCAGCGTCTTTGCCGGCCTCGGAACCGAGGTTCATCTCGTCCATCGCGGCGACGCCGTGCTGCGCGGATTCGACGAGGATTTGCGCAAGAACGCCGCCCATGCGCTTGCGGTGCGCGGCGTCATCTTCCATTTCGAGCAGAGCTTCGCCAGGATCGAGGCGGCGCCGGGAGGCAGGCGGCGCGTCCATCTCCATAACGGCGAGATCATCGAGGGCGATGTCGTGCTCGTCGCCACGGGTCGCGAGCCGAATACCAGGGGGCTCGGTCTCGAGAGCGCCGGAGTGGCACTGGGCGACAAGGGCGAGGTGAAGGTCGATGCCTTTAGTCGCAGCAACGTGGCATCGGTCTATGCCATCGGCGACGTCACCAACCGCCTGCAATTGACCCCCGTCGCGATCCGCGAAGGGCACGCCTTCGCCGACAGCGCCTTCGGCGGTAAGCCCTGGAGCGTCGATCACGCCAATGTGCCGACGGCGGTTTTCATCACGCCGGAGATCGGCACGGTCGGGCTGACGCAGCAGCAGGCCTGCGATGGATTTGCGGCGGTCGATGCCTATACGGCAAATTTCCGCCCGATGCTGGCGACCTTGTCCGGCCGGGACGAGAGGATGTTCATGAAGCTTCTCGTCGATGCCGCCTCGGACAAGGTGCTCGGCCTGCATATCAGCGGGGAGGGCGCGGCCGAGATGGTCCAGCTTGCGGCGATCGCCATCAAGATGGGCGCGACCAAGGCGGATTTCGACCAGACGGTCGCGCTCCATCCTTCGGCCGCCGAGGAGATCGTCACCATGCGCGCGCCGAGCGCGCGATTGCGGCGCTGACCTCTCTGTCACAAAGATCAGGTCGCGCCCTGATACGCCGCCTCAAATTCGGCGAGCTCTGGTTCGGCGATATCGCTCACCGCCCAGAAAGTGAGCCCGTCCTTCGTCCAATGGTGCAGGAAATAGCCGCTGAGCTCGGTCGTCGGCGGCGCGAAATCGCTTCCCGGCCACACGAAGAGATTGATCACATGCGTGCGCCGGCGATAGACGACGACTGCGGTCGCACGGCCTCCCACATAATCCAGACGGCCGCCCACCAAGGTGAATCCCTTAAGCGCCAGATCGGGCACGGGCGGAGTGACGTCGAGCTTGCCCGCGAACCAGGGCTTTACGGTGTGCTGGTCGGTCGACTGCACGTCGAATAGATGCTCGCCGGCGAGCGAGCGCAGATGGCCGTCGACCAGGCTCCGCGCGATCTCGTCGCCCGAGCTCGCCCGTATCACGAAGAGCGCAAGGCAGGCGGCGAGGGCGAAGGCTCCCGCGGCGCCCGCGAACGCGCCTTGCGCCCGCAGGATCCAGGAATTGCGCGGCCTCGCCCCACGCGGATTCAGCCATGATGCCGGCACGCTCTCGTCATGGCGCGTCAAGGCGATCTCTCGCACCGGCGGATCGGGCAGAGCCTGCGCGATCCGCTGTGCCAGGGCGGCAGGCGCGCGCATCCGCAATCCCTGCATTCCGAGCGCCTGCTTCATCGCCATGATCCCGGCGAATGTCGCGGCACAGTCCGCGCACTTGGCCATATGCGCCTCGACCTCGCTTGCGTGCACGAGGTCGAGCTCGCCATCGGCGAGTGCGTGGAGGAGAGCTCTCTTGTCGTCGCAGCTCATGTTATCTCGCCTTCTTCTCGAGCTCGAACCAGGCCCTCTGCAACTCCTCCCTGGCGCGCGCCAGCCGCGACATCACCGTGCCGATCGGAACGCTCGTTACCACGGCGATTTGTCGATAGCTCAGCTCATTGAACTCCTTGAGCAACAGGACTTCGCGATAGATTGGCGGCAAGCTGCCGATGAGCCGGCGCAGGCGTTTGGCTTCCTCCGTCCGAGCAATGATCGCTTCCGGATCGTCCGCCGGATCGCCCCAGAGGGGCTCGAGCGACGCATCGTGGCCGGCTTGCGTTTCGGGCAAGGGCTCGAAGCGGCGAGGGTCGCGCGAGCGCAGCACATTGCGCAGAATGGTGAACAGCCATGGCTTGATCGATTCCCCAGAGAACCCCGAGAAATAGCGCAAGGCCCGCAGATAGGTCTCCTGGGCCGCATCCTCCGCCTCGGTTGCGTCGCGGGTCAGGTAGCGCGCGAAGCTGTAGACCTCGTCGAGCAACGGGAGCGCGAGCCTTCGGAAGCGCTCGGCCTCGCGCTGATCCGTTTCGATCATTCCGCGACCCTCCGCCGACCGGGACATGCTCCGCACACGACAAGCTAGCATGTCCTGCCGGTGCAAGGCTTGCGCGAGCGCGCTCACTTGACGACAATCTTCGCTTTCATATGCGGGTGAAGCGAGCAGAAATATTCATATGTCCCAGGCGCCGTGAAGGTGAAGCTATAGGTGTCGCCGCTATCCATCGCCTTCGATTTGAAGCGGCGCGCGACTTCGGCAACCGTGTGTGGAATGTCGTCGCCATTGGTCCAGGTGACCGTCGTGCCGACGGCGATTTCGGCGGTATCTGGGGTGAAGGTAAAATTGTCGATCCTGACCGCCAAATCCGCGGCCTCGACCGATGTTGCGCCCATCGAGGCGACTGCCAAGGAGGCCGCTAAGGAGGCTGCCAAGGGGAGGGCTATAAGCGCGGCGCGCGCGCGGGCGAAGGCGGGTATCATGAAACTCTAGCCTCTTTGGATGCATTTTGGGTGCCGCCACCCGGTGCCTCCAGGCGGCGGCGGCTCGGTGCAAGGATGTGCGCCTCAGCCGGTGAGCGGCTGGTCGATAACGGCAAGGCGCTGCGTTCCCGGCTGGAACGTCACTTGGCGGATGCCGAGGAGGGTGCGGAGCTTGGCGTCCT
>JBIOEK010000185.1:0-7339 GCA_044445925.1 Hyphomicrobiales bacterium | reverse complement strand
TCCCAGCCCATCGGATGGAGCACGTTGAAGCCCCTGGCGCGGCGGTAGCGCGCCACGACATCGCCCATGGCGTAGTTGCGCACATGGCCCATATGGATGCGCCCCGACGGATAGGGGAACATCTCGAGGACGTAATAGGTCGGGCGCGCGTCGTCGTTCTTCGTTTCGAAGACGCGTTCGTCCTTCCAGACGGCCTGCCATTTCCGCTCGGCTTCGCGGGTGTTGTAGCGCTCGGACATCGACATGGGGCGGCACCTTTGGCGGCCGACTTAGGCCACCTTGGCGGGCGGGGTCAACAACCCCGATGCAAGGCCGGGAGGACCCTAGCCCGCTTGCTTCCCCGTCCGTGGCGAAGCCAACGCCGCGTCGCGCAAGGCCCGCCTCAGGACCTTCCCCACATTGGTCTTGGGCAAGGTGTCGCGGAAGACCACATGCCGCGGCACCTTGTAGGCCGCCAGCCGCTCGCGGCACCAGGCGCGCACCACCTCCTCGGTCAGGTTCGGCGAGCGGGCGACCACATACGCCGTCACCGCCTCGCCCGAATGCTGATCGGGCAGGCCGACGACCGCGACCTCGATCACGTCGGGATGGCCGGAGATCGCGGCCTCGACCTCGTTCGGCGTCACCTTCAGGCCCGAAACCGAGATCATGTCCTTGATGCGGTCGACGATCTTGAACTGCCCGTCGGGCAGCATCAGCGCCACGTCCCCGGTGCGGAAGAAGCCGTCGGGATAGAAGGACGCCGCGGTCGCGTCGGGCGCCCGCCAATAGCCTTGCATGACCTGGGGGCCGCGCACACATAACTCGCCTGGCGCGCCGACCGGAACCTCCGTGCCGTCCTCCGGCGCCCGCAGTGTCACCTCGGTCGAGGGCACCGGGACCCCGATCGTTCCCGAGAACTTCTCGGGCTTGCCTCGGTTGGCGGTCACCACCGGCGAGGTCTCGGAGAGGCCATAGCCTTCGGAGATGATGCTGCCGGTGAGCGCCTGCCATTTGCTGGCGACCGCTTCCTGCACCGCCATGCCGCCGGCATTGCTGGTCCCCAGATTTCTGAAATCGACCTTGTCGATGCCCGGCGCATCGAGGAGCGCGTTATAGAGCGTGTTGACGCCGGTAACGATGGTGAACCGCGTCTTGCGCAAGGTCGCTACGAAGCCCTTGATGTCGCGCGGATTGGCGATCAGCACGCAGCATCCCCCGATGCGCATCATGTAGAGGCAGTTACAGGTGAGCGCATAGACATGATACAGCGGCAAGGCGGCGATCATCACCTGCGGGCTTTCATGGTCGGTCTCGGGCCAGAACCAAGCGTAGATCTGCTCGAGATTGGCGACCACGTTGCGGTGCAGCAGCACGGCACCCTTGGACACCCCGGTGGTGCCGCCCGTATATTGCAGGAACGCGATGTCGTCTCCGGTGACGGTGACCGTAGGCTTCGGCAGGTTGCGCCCGAGCTCCAGGGCGGCCGAGAAGCTCACCGCGTGCTCGATCTCGTAGGGCGGCACGATCTTCTTCAGATAGCGGCTGGCGAAGTTGAGGAGCGTGCCCCTGGGGCCCATCATGTCGCCGACCGAGGCGATCACCACCTTGTCGATCTTGAGCCGCCGCAGGGCCTCGGCCACCGTATGGGCGACATTCTCGAGGACGACGATCAGCCGCGCGCCTGAGTCCTGGATCTGGTTGACGAGCTCGGTCGCGGTATAGAGCGGATTGACGTTGACGACGGCGGCGCCGGCGAGGTGCACGCCGAACATGGCCACCGGATAGGCCAGGGTATTGGGCATCATCAGGGCCACGCGGTCGCCCCTCTCGACGCCCTGCGCCCTGAGCCAAGCGGCGAAGTCGGAGGCATGGCGCCCGACCTTCGCGAAGCTGAGGCTCGCTCCGAAGCTCGTATAGGCGGGCCGCTCCGCATAGGTCGTGACGCTGCTGTGGAACAGGTCGACGATCGTGCCGATCTTCGACATGTCGATTTCGGCGGGAACTCCCGGCGGGTAGAGCGCCAGCCAGGGGCGGTCCTTATAGGTCCGCGTCTGGGTCGACTCGGAGAGGCCCGGCGCGCCGCGCAGGTCCTTGGCCATGAGCATGTCCTCGCCGCCCCCTCGCCCGGCGAATGACGCGATCGCCGATGCGTGGCGTCAGATTGGGCCAATCATGGGCGCCGGTCCAGGGGCCATCGAATATCCGTCGGCCGGAAATCGAACATCCGTCGGCCGAAATCCGCCAAGACCGACCCGCCAAGACCGATCCGCAATGGCGTTCCGTCCAGGACCTACTCTTCCTCGTCGCGGGTCTCGGCGGGCGGCACGATCCCGTCGAGGCCGCGCAGCAGGTCCTCTTCCGTCATCGTCCGATCGAATTGCACATTGGAATCGTCGGCCGTGTCGGGGGATTGGATACCGATGAGAGGCGCCGTCTCGGCTTCGGGCTCGTCGACCTCCACATATTTCTGCAGCGAGTGGATCAGCCCTTCCTCGAGATCGATGGGCTTCAGCTCGCCCTCGGCGATCTCGCGCAGCGATACGACGGGATTCTTGTCCCGGTCCCGATCGACGAGGAGCTGCGCCCCGCTCGCTATCTGGCGGGCGCGGTGAGCCGCAAGCAGGACGAGGTCGAACCGGTTTTCGACCTTCTCGATGCAATCTTCGACAGTCACGCGAGCCATGGCCCGCTCCTTTCAGTTGCGGCAGTTGTGCGCAGGCAATGTTTTGTGTAGGGGGTTGCTACACCAAACCCGCAAATGAAGGCAAGAAATTACATTTCGGGGACGAAAGGCGTTTCGCCGCACCAGGGATCCGCGGTTGGGATCTATCGTCCGCCGGTTGCCGTGCCGACCTCGTCGCGAGCCAGCGGACCACCGCAGCGATGCGTGCATTGCGGTCCGCGGCCGCGAGACCCCTGAATTCCAGACGCCCCTGAATTCCAAATTGCGTGAAATCACATGCCGAAATCAGAAAAGCTCGCTTTGTTCATCGACGGCGCCAATCTCTATGCCACGGCCAAGACGCTCGGCTTCGATATCGATTATCGGCGGCTCCTCGCCGAATATAAGAGCCAAGGCACCTTGCTGAGGGCCTTCTATTTCACGGCACTGATCGAGGACCAGGAATATTCCTCGATCCGGCCGCTGGTCGATTGGCTCGACTATAACGGCTATCATGTCGTCACCAAGCCCACCAAGGAATTCGTCGACGCCACCGGGCGCCGCAAGATCAAGGGCAATATGGATATCGAGCTCGCCATCGCGGCGCTCGATATCGCCGAGCATATCGACCACATGGTGCTGTTCTCGGGCGACGGCGATTTCCGCTCGCTGGTCGAATCGATGCAGCGCCGCGGGGTGCGCGTGACGGTGGTCTCGACGACCTCGACGCAGCCCCCGATGGTTGCCGACGAGCTGCGCCGCCAAGCCGACGAGTTCATCGATCTCGCCCATATGCAGAAGCTCATCGGGCGCGACCCGGCCGAGCGGGCTGAGCGCGGCGAGCGGCCGCAGCGCCATGGCGGGGCCGACCGCCGACCGCCCGTCGAGCGGCAAGTCCCGCCGCAGGCCGCCCCGCAGGCCGCTCCCGCGGCCGATGATTACGAGTAAGCAACCTCCCGGAAGCACGTCATCCATATGCCATGCCTTAGATATGGAGCCTCTTGCGGCGAAACGGGACCCGTTTCGCCGCCAAGGATGCGACAAGACCTCGAACCGGAAATCCAAGACCCCCCTGGCGACAGGGATGCCAAGACGGCTCCGACGGGCCAGGCCTCCTCGCCATCGTTCAGCCGCGCTCGCCGTGGATAAGCTCGATTGCCGGGGTGAGGCGCACCATGTAACTGTCGGCTGCCGGCGAACCGCAGCACATTGCCTACCCGCCACATGGAGACGCAGGTGACCCAGGCGACCACGGAGAACTCGACTGCTCACAAAGGCGAGGGTGGCGTCCTCGAGCTCGTCTGGATCGTCATCCAGGCGCTGCTCATCGCCATCGTGGTCAGGACCTTCCTCTTCCAGCCCTTCAACATCCCGTCGGGCTCGCTCGTGCCGACCCTGCTGGTCGGCGACTATCTGTTCGTGTCCAAATATTCCTACGGCTATTCGAGATATTCCCTACCGCTCGGCTTGCCGCTCTTCGACGGTCGCATCATGGGGACCGAGCCGAAGCGCGGCGACATCGCCGTGTTCAAGCTGCCCAAGGACGGCAAGACCGACTACATCAAGCGCGTCATCGGCCTCCCGGGCGACCACATCCAGATGATCGATGCGCGCCTCTACATCAACGGCAAGGAGACGCAGCGCGAGCCGCTTCCCCCCTATCAAACGATCGATGCCTATGGTCGGCGGGTCGACGTGGCTCACTACAAGGAAACGCTGCCGGAAGGGGTCTCCCACGAGATCATCCAGAAGGATGGCGATACGGGATATTGGAGCAATACGCCCGTCTATACCGTGCCGCCGGGCCATTTCTTCATGATGGGCGACAACCGCGATAATTCGCAGGATTCGCGCGTGCTGAGCGAGGTCGGCTATGTGCCCTTCGATAATTTCGAGGGCCGGGCCGAGGTCATCTTCTTCTCGATCGACGAGAACTCCAGCGCCTGGAAGATCTGGGAGTGGCCGCAGACGGTCCGCTGGAGCCGGATTTTCCAGCGCATCAAATGATCGTCGCATGAAGCGCGGAGCTTCGCCCGAGGCGCTCGAGGCGCTGATCGGCTACAGGTTCCGCGACAGAGAGCTGCTGGCCTTGGCCTTGACCCATGTGAGCGCCGTGGGTTCGACGCGCTCCCGCGCCAAGAGCTATCAGCGCCTCGAATTCCTGGGAGACCGTGTCCTGGGCCTCGCCATTGCGGCCTTGCTCTATGAACGCTTCCCTTCGGCCGATGAGGGCGATCTGTCGAAAAGGCTCACCGAGCTCGTGCGTCGCGAAAGCTGCGCCGCGCTCGCCGAGTGCTGGTCCTTGGCCGATCATATCCGCCTCGGCCCGAGCGAGCTGCAGAGCGGGGGAAGGCAGAACCAGGCGATTCTCGGCGACGTCGCCGAAGCCTTGATCGGCGCCGTGTTCCTCGACGGAGGCTACGGGGCCGCGACCGCTCTCGTCACCGCGGCCGTGGGCGAGCGCCTGCGCTCGACGGAACGGCCTCAACTCGACGCCAAGACCGCCTTGCAGGAATGGGCGCAAGGCCGCGGGCTGCCGCCGCCGAGCTACACCATCCTGTCGCGCGAGGGGCCCGATCATCAGCCGCTTTTCCGCGTCAGCGTCTCGGTCGAGGCGCAAGGGCTCGCCGAGGCCGTCGGCCGCTCGAAACGCATCGCCGAGCAGACCGCCGCCGAAACGATGCTGCGCGAACTCGGCATCTGGAAAGCGAGCGCCGCATGAGCGTGCCGCAAGACACCACACCGCAAGACACCACGCCGCGCCGTTGCGGCTTCGTGGCCCTGATCGGCGCGCCGAACGCCGGCAAATCGACGCTCCTCAACGCCCTCGTCGGGCAGAAGGTCTCGATCGTCTCGCGCAAGGCACAGACCACGAGAGCCCTGATCCGCGGCATCGCCATCGAAGGCACGGCGCAAATCATCTTCGTCGACACGCCCGGCATCTTCGCGCCCAAGCGACGCCTCGACCGCGCCATGGTCAAGAGCGCCTGGAGCGGCGCCGGCGACGCCGATGTCTCGGCGCTCCTGATCGACGCCCGCAAGGGGATCGACGCGGAGGCCTCCGCCATCCTCGATCGCCTCGCCGAGCAGCCGGGCCGCCGCCTGCTCCTCCTCAACAAGACCGATGCCGTCGCCGACAAGAAGATGCTGATCCCGCTCGCGGCGAAGCTCAATGAGCGCCTCGCCTTCGAGCAGACCTTCATGATCTCGGCGCTCAGCGGCGACGGCATCTCCGAGCTTCGCCGTGCCTTGGCGTCGCTGATGCCGCAAGGACCCTGGCATTATCCGGAAGATCAGCTCTCCGACATGCCCATGCGCATGCTCGCCTCCGAGATCACGCGGGAGAAGATCTATGACCGCCTGCATCAGGAGCTGCCCTATCGTTCGACGGTCGAGACCACGTCCTGGGAAGCGGCAAAAGGCGGGGCGGTGCGCATCGAACAGACCATCTATGTGGAGCGCGAAAGCCAGCGCAAGATCGTGCTCGGCAAGAACGGGCAGACCATCAAGGCGATCGGAGCGGCGGCGCGCCGCGAGCTCGAGGAGATCACCGAAGGCCGCGTGCACCTGTTCTTGTTCGTCAAGGTGCGCGAGAACTGGTCGGACGACCCGGAGCGCTATCGCGAGATGGGGCTCGAATTCCCGAGCTAGATGCGATGCAATGGTCCGATGAAGCCGTAATCCTGGGCTCCAGGCCCCATGGCGAGACATCGCTCATTCTCGAGGTGCTGACGCGCGCCCATGGACGCCATCTCGGCATCGTGCGCGGCGGGCGCTCGCGCCGCCTGGCGGCGAGCCTGCAGCCCGGAACTCTTGCCGATGTGACCTGGCGGGCAAGGCTCGAGGGCCATCTCGGAACGCTGGCGGTCGAAGCCCGCGAGCTGCGCGCCGCCGCCATGCTCGGATCGCCGACTGCGCTCTACGGCTTCGCCACCCTCGCGGCGCATCTGCGCCTGCTCGCCGAGCGCGAGCCGCATCCTTCCCTCTATGACGCGCTCTGCGTGCTCGGCGAGCATATCGGTGACCCGACGCTCGCAGCGCCCCTGGTGCTGCGTTTCGAGCTTGCCTTGCTGGCCGAGCTCGGCTTCGGGCTCGACCTCTCGGTCTGCGCAGCGACCGGGACACGCGATAACCTCGCCTTCGTCTCCCCGAGAAGCGGCCGCGCCGTATCGGCCGAAGCCGGCAAGCCCTACGAGGACAGGCTGTTCCGGCTGCCGGCCTTCCTGGTCGAGGGCCAAGGCCGCACGCTGCCGCAAGCCGATGACATCGCTGCAGGGTTCAGGCTGACGGGCTTCTTCCTCTCGCGCCACGCGCATGAGCCGCGCGGCCTGCAGATGCCCGACGCCCGGGTGCGCTTCCTCGAACTCGCGCTCGCGGCGCTCGCCGCGGCGCATCACGCGTCGCCGGGCGCGTCGCTTGCGAGACTATAATAGCCGACGAATTAGTGTACATAGTCGGCTACGTAACTGTTTCGCCCGAAACCCGCAAGTCTGAAGCGGCACGGGTTGAATCGATAGTCGGCTACCGGAATCGGAGCATGCAATGTTGAGAATCAACATTCCTCAACGTGCGCCGGGAGACCGGCAAGGAGTAGGTGGTGCAAGTCCACTACGATGAAGGAGTAGCGACCCACATCGGCCCCGAGCCGTGCGCAGGCGTCCGCGAGGGCGTCGGCGAAGCGTCGGTAGGGGAGCG
>JBIOEK010000184.1:0-7377 GCA_044445925.1 Hyphomicrobiales bacterium | reverse complement strand
GCCCTGCACGTTGTCGGTCGTGAGGAAGGAGGTGAAGGCCTTGGAATCGGCGGCCGAATCGATGCCGACCACCTTGACCTGCTTCGCGGCCGCGTCGATCGGCTTGCCGAGCGCTGCGAACTGCGTCGGCGCGATCACGATGGCGGCGGGCTTCTGCGAGACGGCGTTCTCCAGAATGCTGATCTGTCCGGTGATGTCGGATTCGGACTGAGCGCCGAGCTCGGGCACCTTCACATTCAGATCCTGGCCCGCCTTGCGTGCGCCCGCGAGAACGATCTGCCAGAAGAACGACGTCGTGTCCTTGACGATGATTGGGATGACAGGCTGGCTCTGCGCCATGGCCGGCGCCGAGAAGCCCGCGAACGACGCTACCGCCGTCGCGATCAATAATCTCCGCATGGATGTCTCCTGCCCTGAGCCCATCGCCCGCCCCGTGGCGACGGCATTATGGAGACAGGATGCGCGCCGCAGGCGGTTGAATCAAGCGAGGCGCTTTCAAAGCGACCATGCAAAACAAGGGCAAGGCTCTCGCGAAGGAGGGATCATGCCTTCAACAGCCATTCATGCTCGGGGGCGTTGTGGAAGCGCCAAGTTCGTTTCGGGCCGGCCATGACGTTGAGGTAGTAGAGATCGTAGCCATGGATCGCCGCGCAAGGATGGTAACCCTTGGGCACGAGCGTCACATCGCCGTCCTCGACCGTCATGGTTTCGTCGAGCGAGCGGTCATCCGTGTAGACGCGTTGGAAGGCGAAGCCCTGGGCGGGATTGAGCCGGTGGTAGTAGGTCTCCTCGAGCCGCGATTCATGGGGCAGATTATCGACATCGTGCTTGTGGGGCGGATAGGAGGAGGTGTGGCCGCCGGGCGTGATGACCTCGACCACGAGCAACGCGTCCGCCTCCGCGGTCTCGGGCAGGATATTGGTGACGAAGCGCGTATTGGTGCCCTTGCCGCGCGTCTCCTGGCCGAGATCGGAAGGAGCGATCAGACGGGCCATGCGGAGGCCGGACTTGCCCGGCGCCGAGCAGACGGCAAGCGTGACGTCGCTCAAGGCCGTCACCTGCCAATGCGCGCCTGCCGGCACATAGACCGAAAAAGGCTTGCCCTCGAAGGGCGAGGAGCGCTCCCCGAGAGGGCCGAAATCCTCGCCCCCGGCATTGATGTCGGCTCGTCCGGAGACGAGGACGAGGCAGGCTTCGCGCTCCCTGGTCTCGGCCTCGACGGACTGCCCGGCCTTCAGCCGATGCAGGTCGAAGCCCACATAGGTCCAGCCCGCGCTTTGCGGCGTCACATGGATGACGCGGCCGAGACCGTCGGGCGCGCCAGGCTTGATCAGCAGCTCGGACATTCGACCTCCCACTACTCGCCATTCGCTACTCGCCATTCATCAACCCCGCTTCCCGCAGGAAGCGTTTGGTATTGGCGCAGCCCATCTTCGCATAGGTGGCGGGATCGGCCTTTCCAGGGTCCTGCTCGGCCTCGACCACGACCCAGCCCGAATAGGGCTTGAGCTGGCGCAGGATCTGGACGAAATCGATCATGCCGTCGCCGGGCACCGTGTAGACACCCTCGACCACCGACTTCAGGAAGGACCAATCTTCGCGGCCGGCGCGCGCCATCACCTCGCGGCGCACATCCTTCACATGCACATGCGCGATGCGCTCCCGATAGCGCCTGGCGAGCGCCGCCGGATCGGCCCCGCCCCAGGTCGCGTGACCCGTATCGAGCAAGAGCTTCACGGCGGGACCCGTGCTCTCCATCAAGCGGTCGATCTCGGGCTCAGTCTGCACCACCGTGCCCATATGATGGTGGTACACAAGAGTGAGGCCTATTGCCTCGAGCTTGCCTGCGAAAACGGTGAGGCCGGTGGCGAAACGCCGCCATTCCGCCTCGGTCATCACCGGGCGCCGAGACAAGGGCTTGGTCTTGTCGCCGTGCACCGTGCGGGTGCATTCGGCCGCGATCAGCACCTTGCAGCCCATGGCCTTCAGAAGGCCGGCATGGGCAAAGGCTGCCTCGAACTCCGCATCCGCGCCGCGTTCGACCAGGAAGGTCGAGTACCAGCCGGAGACGAGCGCCAGGCCATGCGCATCGAGGACGGCTTTAAGCTTTGTGGCCTCGCGCGGGAATTTATTGCCGAGCTCCATGCCCTCGAAGCCCGCTGCCTTCGCCTCGCCGAGGCATTGCTCGAGCGGGATATGGCCGCCGAGCTCGACCATGTCGTCATTCGACCAGCCGATCGGATTGGCGCCGATGCGGATCATTCATCAATCTCCCAAACTCTGCCGCGCGAGCGCCAATTCGTAAGCCTTGCGCGCCGCGGCAACCTCACGACGCGCCGAGACCTCCGGCACCGCCACATCCCACCAGGCGCCGCCCTCCTTGGTGGTGGTCAACGGATCGGTATCGACGACGACGACGCTCGTGCGCGCATGCGTCCTTGCCGCCGCCAGCGCCTCCTCGAGCTCGGCGATCGAGAAGACCTTGACGGCGATGGCGCCGAGGCTTTCGGCATGGGCCCGGAAATCGATCTCGGGCAAGGCTTCGTGCCGCGCATCCTGCAAGAGATTGTTGAAGCTTGCTCCCCCCGTCGCCATCTGCAGGCGGTTGATGCAGGCAAAGCCGCGATTGTCGAGCACGATGATGATCAGCTTCCGGCCGAGCATCACGGAGGTCGCGATCTCGGAATTCATCATCAGATAGGAGCCGTCGCCCACCATGACCACAACCTCGTCATGGGGCTTGGCGAGCTTGACGCCGAGCCCGCCGGCGATCTCATAGCCCATGCAGGAATAGCCATATTCCAAATGGTAGCTGCCGGGGGTCCCGGCCTTCCACAATTTGTGCAATTCGCCGGGCAGGCCGCCCGCCGCGCAGACGAGCGTCGCCTTGGAGCCGAAGACGCGCAGCGCCGCCCCGATCACCTGCGCATCCGAGGGAAGCGCATTGCCGCGCGGCGGGGAAAGAGCGCTCGCTGCCGCCTTCACCCAGCTCGCCTTATGAGAGGAAGCGGTTGTCGTCCATCGGCGCGGCGCCGCATGATCGCCAAGCGCCTCCCCCAGCGCCTCGAGACCGATGCGCGCATCGGCGACGAGCGGGATGGAGCCGTGCTTCAAGGCGTCATGGGCCCCGACGTTGAGCGCGAGGATGCGCCTTTTCGGGTTCCGGAACAGCGCCCATGAGCCGGTCGTGAAATCCTGCAGGCGCGTCCCGAGCGCGAGGACGAGATCAGCCTCGGCGGCGAGTGCGTTCGAGGCCGAGGTGCCGGTGACGCCGATCGAGCCCATATTCAGGGGATGGTCGTCGGGCAGCGCCGATTTGCCGGCCTGCGTCTCGGCGACGGGAATGCCATGGCGCTCCGCGAAGCACGCGAGCGCCTGCGAAGCCTGCGAATAGAGCACGCCGCCGCCCGCAACGATCAGCGGCTTTTTCGCCTCGCGCAACAAATGCACCGCTCGCGCCAGCTCCTCGGCATCGGGCGGCGGGCGGCGCAGGGTCCAGACGCGCGGTCCGAGGAAGCTCTCCGGATAGTCGAAGGCTTCGGTCTGCACATCCTGGCAGAGCGCCAAGGTCACGGGCCCGCATTCGGCGGGGTCGGTCAAGACGGCCATCATGCGCCGGGCCGCCGGGATGAGTTGCTCCGGCCGCGTCAGCCGGTCGAAATAGCGCGATACCGGCCGCAGCGTGTCATTCGCCGAGACGAGACCGTCGCCGGAATCCTCGACCTGCTGCAACACCGGATCGGGGCGCCTATTGGCGAAGACGTCGCCCGGCAGCAGCAGGAGCGGCAGGCGGTTGACATGGGCGACTGCGGCTGCCGTGACCAGATTGGTGGCGCCGGGGCCGATCGAGGTGGTGCAGGCCATCACGCGCCGCCGCAGGCTCGCCTTGGCGAAGGCGACCGCCGCAAGGGCCATGGCCTGCTCGTTATGGGCGCGAAAGGTCGGCAGCTCGTCGCGGAGCTGATGCAGCGCCTCGCCCATGCCGGCGACATTGCCGTGGCCGAAGATCGCCCAGACGCCGGCGAAGACCGGCATCTCCTTGCCGTCGATGACGGTTCTCTGGGCGGCGAGGAAGCGCGTCAACGCCTGCGCCATGGTGAGGCGAACGGTTTTCATCTCATATCCTCATGCGGCCTCATTCAGCCCCGTGGCGTTGCGCCAGGCTTCGACGAGCCCGCCGAAGCGCCCAGCCATTGCGGCGATGGCGGCCTCGTCATCGAGGCTGCCGGCGAACCAGGCTTGCGCGGTTTCCAGGAATATGGCGCGCCCGACGGCGAAGCCTTTGACGAGGGGGCTCTTGGCCGCCGCGCGGAAAGCCGTCGCCAATACCTCCTCGGAATCCCCGTGTCCCGACACGATCACTCCCCGGCAATAGGCATCGCCCGCCGCCACTGCCTGCTCGATGGCCGCCCAGGCACCTGCATTCGCCTGCGGCTCGAGCTTCCACCAATCGGGCTTGATGCCGATGGCGTAGAGCCTCGCCAGCACGGCCGCGACCGTTTGCCTGTCGAGCTTTGCGTGATGGCCGGCAATGATCTCGATCAGCAATTCGTGGCCCGTTGTGCGCGCCGCGTCGTAAGCCCGGGCGAGCTCCCGCTCCTGGCGCGATTTGAGCTCGGCCTCGTCATCTTGATGGTAGAAGCACAAAGCCTTGACGGTGTGGTTCACCGGCCATTCGACGAGATGGCTGCCGAGATCGGGAAGCCCGTCGAAATCGAGCGGCCGCGAGCCCGGCCTCTCGACCGAGCGGCCGATCCAGAGGGGGTGGCTTGCCGCTCTTTGGAGGGCCTTTGCGCCGTAGGTCGAATCGAGCAGGACGCCGAAGGCGCCGCCCCCCTGAGCCACACGGCAAGCCGCTTCGACGGCGAGCGCCTTGAACTCGCCGATCCTTTCGCGCGGCGCATGGTTGCGATCGGCGAGCTCCTCGAAAAGTGGACGGTGATCGATCGCGAGCGCCATCAGCGTCCGGGGTTGCGCCCGGCGCGTCGTCGCCCAATGCACATGGTTGAGGGCCGCGTCCTTGCGCAGCGCGCGCTGCCGGCTGCCGAACTCGAGGAAATATTCGAGCTCCTCCCAGCTGGGGCTTTCCGGCGAGCATAAAAGCCGCGATACCGCGAAGGCGCCGCAGGCATTGGCGAAGGTCGCCGCCGTCTCGTAGCTTTCGCCCCTGAGCCAGCCGCGCAGGAAGCCGGACATGAAGGCGTCTCCCGCGCCCAGCACGTTATAGACCTCGATGGGGAAGCCCTTGCCGACGATGCCGTCGTCGATCGAGGCCGGGATCGCATCAGGGAACACGACGCAGCCCATCGGCCCACGCTTCAGCACGATCGTGCCCTTAGTGAGCGAGCGGACCGCTGCGAGCGCGGCTCGCGTATCCTCCAGGCCCGCCGCGATATGGATCTCCTCCTCGGTGCCGACGACGAGATCGCATTCGGGCAGGATGGCGCGCAGATGCGCCGAGACCGCATCGGATTTGATGTAACGCTCGTCGCCGGCCGCAGGGCCGCCGAGCCCCCAGAGATTGGGGCGATAGTCGATGTCGAAAGCGACCTTGCCGCCACCCTGGCGAGCGATCCACATGGCCTTGCGCTGCGCCGCATCGCTGTGGGGCTTCGAAAAATGCGTGCCGGTCACCACGATCGCCTCGGCGGAAGCGATGAAGGCCTGATCGATATCGGTTTCATCGAGCGCCATGTCGGCGCAGTTCTCGCGATAGAAAAGCAGCGGAAAGCTGGTATCGCTCTCGACCGAGAGGATGGCGAGCGCCGTAAGCCTTGCGGGATCGACGCGAATGCCTTGCAGAGCCACGCCTTCGCGGCGCATCTGCTCCAGCACGAAACGGCCCATCTGCTCGTCGCCGACCCTGGTGACCAGCCCCGATTTGAGCCCGAGCCGCGCCGTTCCGATGGCGATATTGGCCGGGCAGCCGCCGACCGATTTGGCGAAGGAGGTGACGTCCTCGAGCCGCGAGCCGATCTGCTGCCCATAAAGATCGACCGAGCAGCGCCCGATGGTGATCACATCGAGCGATTTTGCCGCCGAAACTGCGCGCGGCCCGTCAGCCATGGCGTTCTCCCGAGGGCGTCTCAAGGCTTGGTTGAAGCATGAGTTGCGAAATCGCGTCAAACCGCGATGTTGCGCGTCTCGCGGCGAGCGTGCATCAAGGCGCAAATCACGTCGCGCGAACGGCCAGTTTCGTTGGCCAACCGCATGAGGGAGGACAATATGATTCGGATCGGGCTTCTCGGAGCCGGGCGCATCGGCCACATCCATGGCCGCAATGTCGCGGAGCACAAGGGCGCGCGCCTAGCAGCTGTCGCCGATGCCATCCCCGAATCTGCCTTGGCGCTCGCCCGGGCGACGGGTGCCGCGGCGATGAGCGTCGAGGAGCTGATCGGCGCGAAGACCATCGACGCGGTGATGATCTGCACCTCGACAGATACGCATGCAGATTTCATCGAGAGCGCGGCGAAGGCCGGCAAGGCAATCTTCTGCGAGAAGCCCATCGACCTTTCAGCCAAGCGCATCGTCAAGACGCTGCGCAAGACGGAAGAGGCGGGCGTCAAGCTGATGATCGGCTTCAACCGCCGTTTCGACCCGAATTTCGCGGCGCTCAGGAAGCGCCTTGCCGCCGGCGCCGTCGGCGAGGTCGAGATCGTCACCATCCTGTCGCGCGATTCCTCTCCGCCCCCGATCGACTACGTCAAGCGTTCGGGCGGGCTGTTCCGCGACATGATGATTCACGATCTCGACATGGCGCGCTTCCTCCTGGGCGAGGATCCGGTCGAGGTGCAGGCGCTCGGCTCGAGCCTCGTCGATCCGGAGATCGGCAAGGCGGGCGATGTCGACACCGCGGTCGTGCAGATGAAGACGAAATCGGGCAAGCTCTGCCAGATCTCGAACTCACGCCGCGCCACCTATGGCTATGACCAACGCATCGAGGTGCATGGCTCGAAAGGCCTGTTGCGGGCCGGCAACGTCCATGAGACGACGGTGGAGCAGGCGGGGGGGAAGGGCTTCACCACCGACCCCATCCAGAATTTCTTCCTCGAGCGCTATGCCTTGGCCTATCGCCGCGAGCTCGACGCCTTCCTGGCGGTCGTGAAGTCGGGCCGCGCCCCCTCCCCCTCCGGGCATGACGGGCTCAAGGCCCAGCTGCTCGCGGATGCGGCAACCCAATCCGCGCAGAGCGGCACGCCGGTTCGCGTGCAGCTGGGTTGACGAAGGCGGGCGAAAACCCATGACCATATCGATCGAGTTCGCGCTGAACCACATCGCGGCGCCGCGCCTGGGCTGCGCCGAGTTCTTCGGGCTCGCCCGCAAGCTCGGCCTCGGCAAGGTCGAGATCCGCAACGACCTCGCAGGTGTGCCGATCCT